>CAZXNF010000065.1:0-11177 GCA_964641785.1 uncultured Streptomycetaceae bacterium
GCGGCGGCAGGCAGTTCGGCAGCAGGTGGCGGAACAGGATACGGGCGGTGGACAGTTGCAGGCACTGCGCCGCTTCGATGTATTCCTTGCGCCGTTCCACCAGCGCGCTGCCGCGCACGGTGCGCGCGTAGTACGCCCATTGCACCGTCACCAGCGCGATCACGATCTTGTCCACGCCCTGGCCGAGCGCCGCCAGCAGGATCAGCGCGATGAGGATCGCCGGAAAGGAGAGCTGCAGGTCGACGATGCGCATGATCACCCCGTCCACGCGTCCGCCGAAGAAGGCGGCGGTGAGGCCGAAACTCAGCCCGATGGCGAGGGCGAGCACGGTGGACAGGACACCCACGCCCAGACTGATGCGCAGACCGTAGAAAATCGCCGACAGCATGTCGCGGCCCTGGTCGTCGGTGCCCAGCACGAACGTCATGCCGTCGCCGCCTACTGAGCCGGGCGGCAGCTTGGAGTCCATGATGTCGAGCTTGGAGAGGTCGTACGGGTTCTGCGGCGACACCCACGGGGCGAACACCGCCACCACCAGCACCAGCGTGAACAGCACGAGGCCCAGCACCGCCAGCCGGCTCGCAAGAAAGTCGACGCGGAAGCGCCGCCACGGCGTTTCCACCGGCGGGATGGCGTCGTCCGGTGCTGCGGGAACGGAAGGCGATGCGCTCATGCCGCCGCCTCCTCGAGTGTTGCGGTGTATGAACAGTCGGCGTGTCGGCGGCTGGCGGCACTCGCCTGACTGCCGATCCCCGTCAGGTGGCTCATGCCGCCACCTCGGTCAATCTGACCCGCGGATCGAGCGCCGAGTACAGCAGGTCGATGATGAGGTTGATCACGACGAAGATCAGCACGACCAGCATGACGTAGGCCACGATCACCGGGCGGTCGAGCGTGTTGATGGAGTCGATCAGCAGCTTGCCCATGCCGGGCCAGGCGAAGATGGTCTCGGTGACAATGGCGAAGGCGATCACCGAGCCGAACTCAAGCCCGATCACGGTGACGATGGGGATCATGATGTTCTTCAGCACGTGCACGCCGATCACGCGCCGCGTGGACAGCCCCTTGGCGCGCGCGAACTTGACGTAGTCCTGCTGCAGGGCTTCGCGCGTGCCGGCGCGCGTCAGCCGGATCAGAAGTGAGAGCTTGAACAGCGCGAGATTGAGCGCCGGCATCATCAGGTGCCTGAGGCCGTCGACCGTGAGAAAGCTGACCGCGATGCCGAACACGGTGACCGTGTCGCCGCGCCCGGTGGAAGGCAGCCAGCCGAGCTGCACGGCGAACAGCATGATCAGGAGCAGCCCGACCCAGAAGGTGGGCAGAGAGAAGCCTAGGATGGAACCCGCCATGATCGCCTTGCCGGCAAAGGAGTCCGGCCGCAGCCCCGCCCACAGGCCGAGCGGGATGCCGAGGCCGATCGCGATCACCATGGCGGTGACCGCGAGCTCCACGGTCGCCGGCATGCGCGAGAGGATCAGTTCGACCGCGGGCACGCTGTGCACGAAGGAGCGGCCGAGGTTGCCGCTGAAGGCGTTGCGCAGGAAGTCCCAGTACTGCACCCACAGCGGCTGATCGAGGCCCAGCGCGGCGGTCGCGCGCGCGATCTCGGCCTGGTCAGCCTGCGGGCTGACCAGGATGTCGATCGGGTTGCCGATGGCGAACACGCCGACGAACACGAGGATGGACACCACGAACAGCGCGAACGCGCTCTGGAACAGCCGGCGGAGGATGTAGACGGCCATCGGAATTCAGGGATGGGGGATGAGGGGTGAAGCGAGAGACGAAAGAGGAGAGACGAGAGAGCGGGGCCTGCCTCTCGAATCCCCAATCCCCAATCCCCAATCCCGGCCCGTCATTTGACGGGCCTGAAATGCTGCGCGAGCGTGAATTCGTCGGTGCGCGGCACGTACTCGAGGCCCCGCTTCATGGCCCAGGCGGCCACCTGGTGGTAGAGAGGAATCAGGGCAAAGTCCTCCATCGCCAGCGCGTTTGCGGCGCGCGCGGCCGCGATGCGCTTCGTTTCGTCCACCGCCGCGAAGGACGCCTCGACCGCGGCGTCGAGCTTGGGGCTGGTGTAACCGCCCCAGTTCCAGGCGCCGTAGCCTTTCTCCGCGCTCGGCGTCAGGGCGAGGGACCGCAAGGCGAGGTCGGCGGCGCTGGAGCCCCAGCCGAGCAGCGGCAGGCTGAATTCGCCGGCACGCGCTTTGGTCACGTAGGTCTGGAAGGGCAGGGTCACGACCTGCGCCTTGATGCCCACGCGCGCGAGCATCTGGGCGACGGCCTGCGCGACCTGTTCGTCGTTGGGATAGCGGTTGTTGGGGGCCGCTACCGTCATCGCGAAGCCCTCCGGGTATCCCGCCTCCGCCAGCAGCCTGCGCGCGGCCGCGGGATCGGCGGCGGCGGCTTTCTGCGCCGGATCGTGGCCGAGGATCGCCGGGCCGACGACGTTCGCCGCCGGCACCGCCATGCCCTCCATCACGCGGTCTGCGAGCGCGCTGCGGTCGATGGCGAGCGACAAGGCGCGGCGCACGCGGACGTCCTTGTACGGATTGCGCGCGAGCGGCTTGCCCTGCGCGTCGCTGATGCCCGGCGCGACATCGCTTTTCTGGTCGACGAGCAGGTGGATCGTGCGCCACGAGGGCGTCTGCGAGACCGCATAGGCGGGGTTGCGCTTGAGCCGCGCGAGATCGGCCGGCGGGATGGTTTCGATGGCGTCCACGTCGCCCGCGAGCAGCGCCGCGGTGCGCGACGGCTCGCTGGCGATCATGCGGATGGTGACGCGTTCCCACGCCGGTTTCTCGCCCCAGTAGCCGTCAAAGCGCGCGAGCTCGATGCGGTCGCCGCGGGCGAAGCGCACGAGCCGGAACGGGCCGGTGCCCACGGCCGCCGCGCCGCTGTCGAAGTCCTCGGGCGCGGCGTTGGCGGCGGCCCGCCGCGACACCATGGCGACCGAGTTCAGCTCCTGCAGCATCGGGCCGTACGGGCGCGTGGTGCGGATGCGCACGGTCAGCGGGTCGACCACCTGCACCGAGGCGATGGCGCGCACGTAGGGGGCGAAGCCGCCCGGGCTGCCCTTGATGTTGAGCGGGCGCGCGAGCGAGAACACCACATCTTCCGCGGTGAACGCAGAGCCGTCGTGAAACCGGACGCCCGGGCGGAGTTTGAACTCCCAGGTGTTCGCATCGACGGCGCGCCACGACTGCGCAAGCGCCGGCACCATGCGGGACTGCGCGTCCGCCGCCACCAGCGGTTCGAACAGGTGGTGCGTCAGCGCAAGATTCGCCTGCGCGGCGAGGAAGTGCGGGTCGACCGTCGTGACTTCAGACGAGAAGGCGAGTTTCAGCTCCGACGCCGCGGCGTGCAGCGGCGCGGCGGCGAGGCACAGAAAGGCGCAGGCGCGCAGTAGCCGTGTCACGGTAGCGGCGGCGGGCTTCATGGTGCTGGCCGCACTTCGTGGGCGTAGGTGCGTTCGTCAGTCCGCGGGGTGTAGGTGAAACCGCGGCGCCCGGCCCAGGTGTTGACCTGGTAATGCAGGGGAATCACGCCGTAGTCGGCGATCACGAGCTCGGTGGCCTGCTGCAGGAGTTTTTCGCGTTTCGGGTTGTCCACGGTGGCGAGCGCCTGCTCCAGCACGGCGTCGGCCTTAGGGTTCGCGTAGCGGCCCCAGTTCCAGGTGCCGAAGCCCTTGTCGCGGTTGAAGGTGGCCACCAGCGAGCGCAGCGGGTAGGACGCCTCGCCGGTGCTCACCCCCCAGCCGAGCAGCGCCGCGCTGAAGTCCAGCTTGTTCGCGCGGGCGGTGTAGATCGACATCGGCATCGTTTCCACTTTCACGGCGATGCCCACGCGCGCCAGCATCTGCGCGACGGTCTGCACGATCTGATCGTCGTTGACGTAGCGGTTGTTGGGGCCGTGCAGCGTGAGCCCGAAGCCGTCTGGGTAACCGGCTTCCGCCAGCAGTTTCTTCGCGCCGTCCGGATCGTAGGCCTCGGCTTTCAGTGCCGGCGCGAAACCGAAGAAGCCCTCCGGCACTATCTGGCCAGCGGGAATGGCGAGACCCTCCATCACGCGCTCGACAATGGCCGGGCGGTTGATGGCCTTGGAGATCGCGCGCCGCACGCGGACGTCCTTGAGGGGGTTCTTCTCCAGCGGCTTGCCCGCCTTGTCGGTGACGAACGGCGACTGGTCGCGGTTCGAGTCGAGGTGCAGGTGGATCATGCGGTTGGACACCGTGGTGAAGAGCGTGATGTCCTTGTTCGTTTTCATCTTCGCGTAGTCGGCGGTCGGCACGACCTCGATGAACTGCACGTCGCCCGCCAGCAGCGCCGCGATCCGCGAGGGATCGGAAATGATGAGCCGGAACGTGACCTTGTCCCACACCGGCTTCGGGCCCCAGTAGGCGTCGTTGCGCGCGAGCTCGATGCGGTCGCCCTTCGCGTAGCGCACGAACTTCCACGCGCCGGTGCCGATGGCGGCCTTGCCCGTGTCGAAATCGGCCGTGCTGGCGTTGCGCGCCTTCGCCTGGACGATCGGCAGTCCGGAGAGGTCCGTCGGCAGGTTGGGGTAGGGCGTCGCCGTCTTCAGGCGGAGCGTGTACGGATCGACGATGATCTTCTCGGTAATGGCGCGGGTGAAGATCGTCATGCCGCCGGGGCTGTTGAGTACGGCGGGCCGCTCGATGGAGGCCACCACGTCCGCCGCGGTGAAGTCGGTGCCGTCGTGGAACTTCACGCCGCGCCGCAGCTTGAACTCCCAGGTGGTGTCGTCGATCGTGCGCCACGACTCGGCCAGCCCCGGCCGCTGATTCTGCTTCGCGTCATTGACGATCAGCTTGTCGAAAATCTGTTCCGCGATCGAGTTGTTAGGCGCGGCGTTGGAGAAGTGCGGGTCGAGCGAGGTGACGTCCGCGCCGAGCCCGATCATGAGGTCGGCGGCCGCGGCGGGCAGGGCGAGCAGGGCGAGAGCAAGAGCGGCGAGCAATCGGCGCATGAGGGTCTCCTGGTATTGATGGGGCAAGCGGGCGGCGGTCGTTAGGGCGCCGGCCGGAATTCGTGCGCGAGCGTGCGCTCGTCGGTGCGGGCCGTATAGGTGGTGCCCCGGCGCGCCGACCACAGGTTGACCTGGTGGTGGAGCGGGATGATGCCGAGATCGTTGACCGAGACTTCCATCGCCTGGATCAGGATTTTCTCGCGCCGGCCATCGTCCACCGTCGCCAGGCCCTGCTCGAGGAGCTGGTCCATCTTCGCGTTGGAGTAGCGCCCGCGGTTGGCCGCGCCCATGCCCTTCTTGGCGTCGAAGGTGGCGAGCAGCGATTTCAGCGGCGAGGAGATCTCCGCGGTGTCGGAGGCCCAGCCCACCAGCATGAAGCTGAACTCGAGCTTGGAAGCGCGGGTGAAGTACACCGATGACGGCAGCGTTTCCACGCGCGCGGCGATGCCGATGCGGGCGAGCATCTGCGCGATGGCCTGGCAGATCTGGTCGTCGTTCACGTAACGGTCGTTAGGGCCGTGGATCGTGAGGCCGAAACCGTCGGGATAGCCCGCTTCCGCCAGCAGCTTCTTCGCGCCGTCCGGATCGTAGCGCTCGGGTTTCATGCCGGCGGTGTAGCCGAACATGCCTTCTGCCATCAGCTGGCCGGTCGGCACCGCGGCGCCGTCCATCACGCGCTCGACCAGCGCGGGGCGGTTGATCGCTTTCGACAGCGCCTGCCGCACGCGCAGGTCTTTCAGCGGATTCTTTTCCAGCGGCTTGCCGGCCTTGTCGGTGACGAAGGGCGAACGGTCCCGGCTGGTGTCGAGGTGCATGTAGATCAGGCGGTGCGAGACCGCGCGCGACACCACGACATCCGAAGTCTTCGAGAGCCGGGCGAGATCGGCGGTCGGCACGTTCTCGATGGCGCGCACGTCGCCGGCGAGCAGCGCCGCCACGCGTGACGGGTCGCTCGGGATCAGCCGGAAGGTGACTTTGTCCCAGGCAGGCTTGGAACCCCAGTAGGTCTCGTTGCGGACGAGTTCGATGCGGTCGCCCTTGGCGTAGCGCACGAACTTGAACGGCCCGGTGCCCACGGTCGCCTTGCCCGAGTTGAAGTCCTCGGTGCTGGCGCCTTTGGCCGCGCGGCTCGACACGATGAAGACCGTGCTCATGTCGTTGGGCATGAGCGGATAGGGTGTCGCTGTCTTCAGGCGGATGGTCAGCGGATCGACGATGATCTTTTCGGTGATCTGCTTGGTATAGATCGTGAACGGACTCGGGCTGTTGGGTACCAGGCCGGTGCGGTCGAGCGAAAAGGCTACATCCTGCGCGGTGAGATCCGAACCGTCGTGGAACTTGACGCCTTTGCGCAGTTTGAACTCCCAGGTCAGGTCGTCCACCGCGCGCCAGGATTCGGCCAGCGCGGGTTTCAGCTGCGACTTGGCGTCCTTGGTGACGAGCGTGTCGAAGATGTGCTCGGCGATATTGTTGTTCGGCGTGAGGTTGTGATAATGCGGGTCGATCGACGTGACATCCGCCGAGAGCGCGATGCTGATGTCTGCGCTTCTCGCGTCCGCGGCGGCGGCCGGAGTGACCACGGGGTAATGCGGGGTGCCAAGCGCGAAAGCCAGCGGCAAGACGGCAAGGCCTGCGAGACGGAACAGACGGCGACGCGTGTTCGGCGTGTTCATATGGTGCTCCCCAAGATGGTCTCCGCGCAGCAAAGGCGGCGCGGGCGGCGTTCGGTATGGCTGCTCGTTCCCGGTACAGGGTGGTGGGCCGCGGCGGAGGTTTTTTGTGCGCCGCTCCGCAGGTTGCGGGGTGGCGCTTGCCGTCAGCTGATGCCGGAGCATTATAGTGAATGCCCGGTGGCCGTACGGGGATGCCGATTTCCGCTGGCCGCTCCCCGTGTTTCCAGCCAGCGGGTTGCCGCCGGCGGCTACAATTGACCCATGACTGCACCCTCACTGGCGGCCCCCAGCGCGGCGGGCGTGGCCGCGATCCGGCGGCTCATCGCCTTCCCGACGGTCAGCCGGGACTCCAACCTCGAATTGATCGATTTCGTGCGGGAAGCGGTACGGCCGCTCGACGCCGACGTGCGACTGACCTTCGACAACGACCGGCGCAAGGCCAATTTGTTCGCCACGCTGGGGCCGAGGGACATCCAGTCGCTGCCCGGCATCGTGCTCTCGGGCCATACTGACGTGGTGCCGGTCGAGGGCCAGGCCTGGGACAGCGACCCGTTCACGGTCGTCGAGAAGGATGGCCGCCTGTACGGGCGCGGCACCTCCGACATGAAAAGTTTCGTTGCGCTCGCGCTGGCGGCGGCCCCCGAATTCGTACGCCGCGGGCTCAAAGTCCCCATCCATCTGGCGTTTTCCTATGACGAGGAAGTCGGTTGCCTGGGCGTGGGCCGGCTCATCACCGACTTGGCCGCCGCCGGCATCCGGCCCAAGGCCTGTATCGTCGGCGAGCCGACGCTCATGCAGCCGGTGATCGCGCACAAGGGCAAGCACGGCTTCCGTTGCACAGTCACCGGCCTCGCTTCGCATTCCGCGTACGCGCCGCAGGGCGTCAACGCGGTGGAGTTCGCCGCCGAAGCGGTGGCTTTCCTCAAAGGCATGGCGCGCCGCCACCGCGATCGCGGCCCCTACGACCGCAGCTTCGACGTCGCGCACACCACCGTGCATACGGGGCACATGCACGGGGGTACGGCCTTGAACATCGTGCCGCACGGCTGCTGGTTCGAATTCGAGTTCCGCCACCTGCCCGGCGACGACCCGGTGGCCTTGCTGGAGGAGTTCGAGGGCTTCGTGCGTGGCGTGCTGGAGCCGGAGATGAAGACGGTGCATCCCGCCGCCGGTTTCCGCATCGTGCCGTTGTCGGTGCTGCCGGTGCTCGATACCGGCCCGGAAAGCGAGGTCGTGGGACTCGCGCAGGAGCTCTGCGGCTCGCACGATATCGGCAAGGTGTCCTACGGCACGGAGGGTTCCCAGTTCCAGCGCGCGGGCATCCCGACGGTGGTGTGCGGCCCGGGCTCGATTGCGCAGGCGCACAAGCCGAACGAATGGGTGGCGCTGGAGCAGATTGCGCGGTGCGAACGCTTTCTGGCGCGCCTGATGGACCGCGTGTGCGAGCGCTGATGCGCGGCCAAGCCTCAGTCCACTGTAGGGATCGTCCTACGTACGGTGCTGCCACCGCTGACGGATGCGCGGCGGTCTTTCCGTTATATCTCCCCCCGGGTTTCGCTTGGTACAGGGGGAGCAATGAAAACAGGGGCGCGCGGCAGGGGCTCGAGCTTGCTCGCCGCATTGCTGCTGGGCGCTTGCGCCAGCCTGCCGCCGGTGGAGCCGATGATCGCGGCAGCGGTGGCAGCCGACAAGGCGCCGACGGTGCAACTTCCCAGTGGGAAAGCCAGCGCGGCAGCCGGCAATCGGATGGTGGCCGACGTCGACCGCGTTTCGGAAGACTTTTCGCAGCACGTTGCCGCCGAAGAGGCGATCGCCGGTGTGCCGCTCACCGCCGGCAACAGCGTCACCCTCCTGCAGGACGGGCCCGCCAGCTACCGCGCCATGTTTGCGGCCATGGAGCAGGCGAAGGATCATATCAACATCGAGTTTTACATCATCGAGGCGGATGCGGTAGGCGACCGCCTGACCGCGGTGTTGCTGAAAAAAAGGGCGCAAGGCGTCAAGGTCAACCTGATCTACGACAGCGTGGGATCCAGCAACACGCCGCGGGAATTCTTCGGGCGCCTGCGCGAGGCCGGCGTGAAGGTCATGGAGTTTCACCCGCTCAATCCGACGGAGGTCGGCAAGCGCGGATGGCAGATCAACAAGCGCGATCACCGCAAGATCCTGATCGTGGATGGCACCGTCGCTTTCACTGGCGGCATCAACATCAGCAGCGTCTATTCGAGCGGGTCGGGCCCGGGTGGTTCGGGTTCGCGAGGGCGCGTCGCGCCGCGCGCCGCCACGGACTTCGGGGATCCGGACGCCGCGAAGAATGACGAGTCGAAAAATCCCAAGGATCCCAAGCGTTCTGGCTGGCGCGACACCAATATCCAGGTGCGGGGGCCGGCGGTGGCGCAGTTTCAGCAACTGTTTACGGACACCTGGGTGAAACATACCGGCGAAGCGCTGCAGCCGGCTGATTATTTCCCCGCCCCCCGCGCTGAAGGCCGGCATTTAGTGCGCGTCATCGGCAGTTCGCCGGACGACCCGGTGGCCACGATCCATGCGACGCTGATCTCCGCCGTGCAGCATGCGCAGCGTTCGATCCATATCACGATGGCCTACTTCATTCCCGATCCGCAGACCTTGGCGGCGCTGACCGTCGCGGCCGGCCGCGGCGTGGAGGTCAAGCTGGTGCTGCCGTCGTACAGCGATTTCTGGGCCAGCTTTCATGCCGGGCGTTCGCATTACCGCGAGTTGCTGGACGCCGGCGTCAAGATCTACGAACGCCAGGGTGCGCTGTTGCATGCGAAAACCATCGTCATCGACGGCCTTTGGTCAACGGTGGGTTCCAGCAATATCGACTGGCGCAGCTTCCTGCATAACGACGAGGTCAATGCGGTGGTCCTGAGTCCCGAGTTCGCCGCCCAGATGGAAGCGATGTTTCAGCGCGATCTTGACCATTCCATGCCTGTCACGGCGGCAAGCTGGAAACAGCGTCCGTTCAGCGACCGCGTCAAGGAATGGGGCGCGCGAGTGTGGGAGTACTGGCTGTAGGAAAGCAGGGATTCGGGAGTTGGGGTTAGGGATTTGAGATCAACACCGAACAGGTTGGGCATCGTGTCGCCCAAGTCTGGACTGGTTTCAAATCGCTAATCCCCAATCCCCAATCCCAATTGTAAGTGTGGGCGGTGGGCGCTATCCTGCGGGTTCCCGCAGGCCACCTCCGGAGGTCGCATGACCACTCTGTTTCGTGTCGTACTCGTCGCGCTGGTCTGTGGTTCTTCCGTGCCGGCGGCCCTGGCGGACTATCCCGACCGTCCGATCCGCCTCATCATTTCCTCCGCCGCCGGCGGCTCTCCGGACGTGGTGACCCGCATCCTCGCGGTCGAACTCACGAAGCAACTGGGGCAGACGTTCGTGATCGACAACCGGCCAGGCGCGGCGCAGACCATCGGCACTGAAATGGTCGTGCGCGCGAACCCGGACGGCTACACCATCGGCTACGCCAATGTGGTGACGATGGCCATCAACAAATCGTTGTTGCCGAAGCAGCCGTATGACCCCGACCGCGACCTGCTGCCGATCGGCCAGTTCCTGTCCACCTTCAACCTGCTCTGCGTGAACAACGGCCTGCCGGTGCGCTCGGTGAAGGAACTGATCGACTACGCGAAGGCCAATCCCGGCAAGCTGCTCAACGCCTCCGGCGGCAACGGCACCACGGGCCATCTGGGCGGCGAGTTGTTCAAGATCATGACCGCTACGCAGATCACGCACGTGCCCTACAAGGGCAGCCCGCAGGGCATCCAGGACCTGATGGCGGGGCAGGTGCAGCTCATGTTCGACAACCTCACGTCGATTTCGCCGCACGTGAAGTCCGGCAAGCTGCGCGGGCTCGGCGTGTCGAGCCTGAAGCGCTCGCCCGTCTTCCCCGACATTCCGACCATTGCCGAAGCCGGTGTTCCGGGCTACGAGACCAACGCGTGGGGCGGGCTGGTCGCACCGGTGGGCACCCCGCGCGCCATCATCGTGAAGCTGAACGCCGAGGTGAACAAGGCTCTGCAGTCGCCAGCCTTGCGCGAACGCTATGCCGCGATAGAGGCGGAGCCGGTCGGCGGCACGCCCGAGCAGTTCGCCGCCTTCGCGCAGCGGGAAACGCTGAAGTGGGCCGATGTGGTGAAGAAGTCCGGGGCGAAGCTGGACTGAATTCCGGGATTCGATATCAAAACCCACCGGGTGCCATCGATAGCTGATCCCGTTTCACGTCCGGACGTTTTCCAATCCCCAATCCCCAATCCCCAATCTCAAATCCCCAATCCCGTTTTTGACATGCACTACGACCTGATCCTCCGCAACGGCACCGTCATCGACGGCACCAAAGCCCTCCGTTTCTCCGCCGATGTGGCGGTGCGCGACGGCCGCATCGCGGCGATCGGCCGACTGGACGGTGCGCGCGCGGACGTGGACATCGACGCCAGCGGAATGATCGTCGCGCCGGGCTTCATCGACGCGCACACGCACGACGACCGGCTGCTG
>CAZXNF010000066.1:0-11133 GCA_964641785.1 uncultured Streptomycetaceae bacterium
GTGTTCGATACCGCCGATGCGCTGACCCTGGTGGACGCGTGGGGCGGGGCGCTCGCCTATACCTTCCAGCTCTATTTCGATTTCTCGGGCTACACCGACATGGCGCTCGGCCTGTCTCTGCTGTTCGGCGTGCGGCTTCCGCTTAATTTCGATTCGCCGTACAAGGCCACCTCCATCATCGACTTCTGGCGGCGCTGGCACATGACGCTGTCGCGCTTCCTCCGCGACTACCTGTACATCCCGCTCGGCGGCGGTCGGCGCGGCCCCGCGCGCCGCTACGTCAACCTGACCGTGACGATGTTGCTGGGCGGCCTGTGGCACGGGGCCAATTGGACCTTCGTCGTCTGGGGTGCGCTGCACGGGTTTTACCTGCTGGTGAACCATGCGTGGCGGGAGCTGCGGCAACGGCTGGGCTGGACGCGTAGCTACGGCCGTCCCGGTGCGTTCATGGCCGTCCTGCTGACCTTCACGGCCACGGTCGTCGCCTGGGTCTTTTTCCGCGCCGAGACGATGGACCGCGCGCTGGCGATTTTGCACGCCATGGCAGGGGCCAACGGCGTGACGCTGCCGTACCGCTGGTTTGAGAAGCTTGGCACGCTCGGCAGCTGGCTCGCGGGGCAAGGCGTGCGTTTCGAGAACACCGCCACCTTCGGGGGCGGGGCGCAACTGAACTGGCTGATCCTCTGCGCGCTGATCGTGTGGCTCGCGCCGAACAGCCAGCAGGTGCTGCGCGCGTTCAGGCCGGCGCTGGGGGTGGAGCCGGATGGCACGCAGCCGTGGTGGCAATGGCGCCCGGCGCTGCCGTGGCTGGCGGCCACCACTATTGCCGCCGTCCTGGCGGTGCTGTCGCTCACGGAAGTGAGCGAGTTCATCTACTTCCAGTTCTGATGACCCCACGCACCTACACCATCGGACTGTTCACCGCGCTCGCGCTGGTGGTGGGCGTGGTCGCCGCATTCAATCGCGTGGTCGATCCGTTCTGGTACTACCGCGACGTCGAGATCGCCGGCTTCAACGCCGACAAGCCGCGCTTCGCGCGCTTCGAGCAGCACGTGAAGCCGCAGTTGCTCGCGCGGGAACAGCCGCAGGCGATCGTGCTCGGTAGTTCGCTGGCCGAGATCGGTTTCGACGCCAACGACCCCTCTCTGACCGACGGCGGGCGCTTGAAGGGCTACAACTTCGCTTTCGCCGGCGTGGATTGGGCCGAAACGCAGTGCTACTTCCTCTACGCGCTGGACGCGACGGATCTGAAGCGCGCCGTCATCGGCATCCATCCAGGTTCGCTGCCGCGCGTGGATTGCGCGCGCCAGCGGGCGGAGATCGCAGACTTTTCGCAGGTGCAACTGTTGCTGTCGCTGCGCACGCTGCAGAACTCGGTGCGCACGGTGCTCGAGCAGGGCGCCGCCCGTGCCAGCCATACCCGCGAGGGCCGCTACCTGTATACGCGGGGCGTACCGGGTACGGCTGCGCGATTCGGGGCTTTCTTCCGCGGCCGCGCGAAGCAGGGCTGTACGGCGGAGCAGGTACCCGCCACGCCGCCGCCGGGCGAAGGGTTGGGCGGCATGGCGGCCACGGTGGAGCCTGATCTGGAAGGCCTGCGGGTGGTGATCCGTGCCGCAAGAGAGAAGGGGGTGGCACTGCGCCTCTTTGCCTATCCCCATCACGCGCTGGCGCTGGAACTCGACTTCCTGTGCGGGGAATTCGCGGCGCGCTGGGTGGCGCTGGCCGCCATCGCGCGCCTCGTGGAAGAAGAAGCACCGGACGGCAGCGTGCAGTTGTGGGCCTTCTATGACTACAACGCCGTCACGGGCGAGCGCGTGATCGGCCGTGAGCCGCTGTACTGGCAGGACCCGGACCACTTCAACCACGAAATGGGCGCGCTGCTGCTGGCGGACTTGTTCGGCACACCCTCACGGCAGGGCTTCGGCCGCCGGTTGACCGCGGCGAACCTTGCCGAGACGCAGCGCGCGCTGCGCGCCAGCCGCGCGCGGTTTCTCGCTGCACAACCCGCTTTTTACGATGACCTGCGGGCGACGATCGCACCGCTCCGCTAGAATCCGCTTCCTATGGATGCCTTTCGCAAACGTCTCTTCGCCCTGTACCTCGGCGGCGTCGTCAACGCCTACATCGGTCTCTACCTGCTGATCGAGGGGTTTCCGAGGTTCGAGCGCCAGTACACGATCTGGGTCGGCATCGCGTTCTGCGTGTTCGCGCTCGTCGATTTCGTGTTCCCGGTGTTCCTGCGCGCGCAGGCGTTGCGGCGCGCGGCCGCGAACACCACCGGCGCGCCGCCGCGCACGTGACTTCCGAGTTTGACCTGATCCGCCGCCATTTCGCGCGGCCCGCGGCTGCGTCCGGTCGTGCGCGCCTGGGGATCGGGGACGACGCCGCGCTGCTGCGCGCGCCCGCCGGCGCCGAACTCGCGGTGACGACCGACACACTATTGGAAGGCACACACTTCCTGCGCGGCACGCATCCCGGGCGTTTGGGCCACAAGGCGCTCGCGGTCAATCTTTCCGACCTCGCGGCGATGGGCGCTGTCCCGCGTTACGCGCTGCTCGCGCTGACGCTGCCGAAGGCGGACACGCGCTGGCTGACCGCCTTCTCCGAGGGGTTCTTTCGCCTCGCGCGCCGCTACGGCGTTGAACTCGTCGGCGGCGACACCACGCGCGGGCCGCTCTCGATCACGGTTACCGCGATCGGCGAAGTGCCTGCGGGTAAGGCGCTGCGCCGCGACGGCGCGCAGGCCGGCGACGATATCTGGGTCACCGGCACGCTCGGCGACGCCGCGATGGGGCTCGCCGCCCTGCAGGGGCATATCCGGCTGACGGGCCGCGCGCGCCAGCATTGCGTCGAGTGTCTCGAAATGCCGCAGCCGCGCGTGGTGGTCGGGCGGGCGCTGCGCGGGGTTGCCAGCGCCGCGATCGACCTGTCGGACGGCCTGCTGGCCGACCTCGGCCATCTCTGCGAGCGTTCGAAGCTGACGGCGGAAGTCTGGCTCGACTGCGTGCCGCGCCCTGACGAAATCAGCGCCTGCCGCACCACGGCGGTTGCCCGCCACATGCTGCTGGCGGGGGGCGACGATTACGAGCTGGCGTTCACCGCGCCGCCGCGGATGCGCGCGAAGGTCGAGCGCGCGGGCTTCGGCAACGGCGTGATGGTGACGCGGGTGGGCACCTTGAAGCGCGGGTCGGCGCGGGTGCGGGTGTACGAAGGGTCCACGCTCGTGCGGATGCCGCGCGGGGGATACGACCATTTCCGCTGAGGGGACACCGGCATCCCCGGCGGCACGGCCGGCCGCGCCCGGCCCGCGTTTCCTGCTCGCGCATCCCGCGCATTTCATTGCTTTCGGCGCGGGCGCGGGGCTCGCGCCCTTCGCGCCGGGCACCTTCGGCACGCTGCTCGCCTTCCCCATTCACTATTGGGTGATGCCGCTGGTGCCGCCCTACGCTTGGCTGGGCGTGCTGGCGGTCCTGTTCGCGCTGGGCATCTGGGCCTGCGGTCGCACGGGCCGCGCGCTGGGCGTGGCCGATCATGGCGGGATGGTGTGGGACGAAACCGTCGCCTTCCTGCTGGTGCTGTTCTTCACGCCCGCTTCTCTGCTCTGGCAGGCGTGGGCCTTCCTGCTGTTCCGCCTGTTCGATATCCTGAAGCCGCCGCCGATCCGTTACTTTGACCGCAAGTGGAAGACCGGCTTCGGCGTCATGTTCGACGATCTGCTGGCAGCCGGCTACGCGCTGCTCGTGCTGGCGGTCGCCAAGGCGCTCCTGACCTGACCACCCCTCGTATCCCCTCCTTGCCAAGGAGGGGAAGGAGCGTCAGCGGAAGGGGTGGTGCAAGCATGCCTCCTTGCCAAGGAGGGGAGGGAGCTTCAGCGGAAGGGGTGGTCGTGCTCAGCCGATTGTCGTAGCCTTCAATTATGGACAACGAACTCTACGCATTGGCGGAAGCCGCCGGTCGCGCGCTGAAAGCCCGCGGCATCATGCTCGCCACCGCCGAGTCCTGCACCGGCGGCTGGATCGGCCAGGCCGTCACGATGGTGCCCGGCAGTTCGGAGTGGTTCGACCGCGGCTTTGTTACCTACACGAACACCGCCAAGCAGGAGATGCTGGGCGTGCCGGAAATGACGCTCGCGCGCCACGGCGCGGTGTCCGAAGCAACCGTGTGTGCGATGGCGCAGGGCGCGCTTGCGCGCAGCCACGCGGGAATCGTGATCGCAGTGTCCGGTGTGGCCGGTCCTGGCGGTGGCACCGCGGAGAAGCCCGTCGGGATGGTGTGCGTGGCGTGGCTGCTGAAGGGCGGAACGCCCGTCGCGGAAACGCTGCAGCTTGACGGGGATCGCGATGCGGTGCGGAGGGAGACGGTGGTGAGGGCGTTGCGCGGTGTGCTGACCCGGGCAGGCTAGACCACTCGGCCAGAGTGCGAGCGCTCCCGAAGCACGCTCAACCCGCCTCGGACATGCGCGCGCGGAGCAGTTTTGCCGCGGCGAAGCCCAGAAGCGCGGTCAACAAACCTGCCGCCAGGAACATGGTCAGGTAGCCCAGTCCTGGCAATACCAGCGTCCACAGGATCGGGCCGATGCCCTGACCTGCGGTAAATGCGAAGGCGCCCACGGACACGCCTGCGCCGCGCGCATGGGGCGCGAGTTCGGTGACGCGCAGCATGATGCTGTTGTGCATCGTGTAGAAGCCGAAGCCGATGCCGAAAAAGCACCCGGCCGTTACGACCCAGTGGATCGGCACGGCGGCGCCGAGTAATCCCAGGCCCGCGATCACGCCGCCGACCCGGACCATGTTCCAGGGGCCAAGCCCTTCCACCAGCCGGCGGACGAAAAATCCGAACGTCATGCCGCCGATCGCGAAGCAGCCGATGACGATGCCGGCCTGCGCGGAGCCGCTCCCGAGACGCTCCAGGAGCATGCCGGCGACGAAGGGAATGATGCCCAGTATCAATATTCCCTCGGCGGCCAGTATGGCCATGAGGAGGAAGGCGCCGGGACGCGCGAAGATCATGCGGTAGCTGGCCGCCACTTTCGGCAGGGACGGACGCGAGCGCGTTTCGCGGGTGCTGTCGAGAAACCGGATCGCCAGCACGCAGACCGTGGCGACCACCACGGCGGCAATCGCGACCACCCAGCGCCAGCCGATGAGATCCACGAGCAGGCCCGCGTACAGGGCGCCGATCATCTGCCCGCCGATCATCGCCGCCAGATAGCGGCCCAGCGCGACCTGGCGGTGGTGCAGCGCGATGGTTTCGCCCAGCAGCGCGATGGCGACGGGATTGATGCCGCCCGCAAAGGCGCCGCTGAGGATGCGCGCCCCGAACACGGTGTGGAAGTCGGGTGCGACCGCCATCAGGAGCAGACTCGCCGCGACCATGCCCAGCGAAAACCGGATGAGCCGCGTTTTGCCCAGGGCATCGCCCAGCGGGCCGAACACCAGCTGCATCAGGGCGAACGGCAGACTGTACGCGGAAGCCAGCAGGACCACTTCGCTCAGTGGGACGTCGAGGTTCGTCGCCATCACCGGTAGCATCGGATCGAGCGCGCGCCAGGAGATCGACGTGGCAAATCCGCACAGGCAGAGAATGGCCAACAGGCGGAAGTGTCGTCCTTCGCTGTCCCCGCCTGGCTGCGGCGTTTCGCCGGAAATGCTTCGCACTTCTGCAGTTCCTGAGCCGGACGCTTTATCTGAATCCGTTGGCTGGTTCGATGGGCGGGAAATCATTCGGGGGTGATTGTATCGGCGACGAGGCCTGCACGGCGTCCGCCACCCGCCAGGGATTTTATTCTCCGGACTCGACTTTGGTATCGTGAGGGATAGGCATCAACAAGTGCATTAGCCGCCTAGCCGCGCAAGACTATCCCGCGGGTGGCATCCGGTTGCGGCTGCTATGAAGCCCTTGCATGCAGTGACGGTCGTCGCTGCTGCCGTCGTGGTTACTCTTACAGCAAACGTCGTTGAAGGTCAGTGCGGTAATCCCGCGGCGACGGCGCTCGGATTCACGGCGCAACGAGCATTCTGCGCAGGTGGGCGATCGCGCCGGGCAAGCCGCGTACCTTCATGATGCGACCCTTCGTGTCGTAGTCTTCGGACAGCACGCGTGCATGCTCGTGCACTTCACCCAGCAGTCCCTGTTTTCCGTAAGGCAGCACAAATTCATCCTCCACCATGGAGGCTTCGAAGAACGCGATGATCGTCTCGCGTAACGCGGCCACATTCTGCGGTGACTTCGCGGATAGCAGGATGGCGCCGGGGTGCTTCGCGCGCAGGGCGGCGCGGTCGTCTTCGCTCACGCAATCGATCTTGTTGAGAATCAGGCGGGAGGGCACGGCGTCCGCCCCAATCTCCCGCAGCACGCTGCGGCTCACTTCGAGTTGCGATTCGTAGGTCGGATCGGACGCGTCGACGACGAAGAGCAGGAGTGATGCTTCGAGCGCCTCGTCGAGGGTGGACCGGAAAGACGCGACGAGGTCGTGCGGTAGCTTCTTGATGAAGCCGACCGTGTCCGAAACGAGCACGCGCGGCCGGGTCTCCGGCGCCAGCGCGCGCACGCTCGTGTCGAGCGTCGCGAACAGCTTGTCCGCGACCAGCACCTCGCTGCCGGTGAGGGCGCGCATGAGCGACGACTTGCCTGCGTTCGTGTATCCCACCAGCGCGACCCGAAGCTGGTCGCGGCGCGCATGACGACGCTGCTCGTTGTCGCGCAGGACGTCCTTCAGCTGCGCGTTCAGCTCGGCGAGACGATCGCGTATCTTGCGGCGATCGGTCTCGAGATCGGACTCGCCGGAACCGACGCCCTGCTGCCGGCCGCTGCCGGCGACGGCCTCCTGCAGTCGCGGCGAAACGTACTTCAGCCGCGCGATCTCCACCTGTAGCCGGGCTTCCCGGCTGCGCGCATGACGATGAAAGATCTCCACGATGACGCCGGTCCGGTCGAGCACCTTCGCCCCGGTTGCGCGCTCAAGATAGCGCGCCTGGTTCGGGGAGATCTCGTGGTCGAGGATCACGAACTCCGGCTTTCGTGGCGCCTCCGCATCAGGTGCCGGCTGCGGCACCTCCGGCTGCTTGTCTTCGGTGCCAGCGAAGCGCTCACGGGCCTTCGACTTCTGCGGAATGGCCATCGATCCGACGACCCCCGTCCCGCCGGTGAGCGCCGCAAGTTCCGCGAGGCGCCCCTTGCCGAGCACGGTCGCGCCACCCAGCCCGGGGCGTTTCTGCGACAGCGTGCCGACGACTTCGTAACCGAGCGTTTTCACGAGCCGGCCCAGTTCCTCAAGGCTCGCGGCGTGGGCTACATCGTCGACGCCCGGAGTTTGAATGCCGATCAGGATCGCGCGCGGGACTTGTACGGTGGTTTCCATGATTGAGGTGTAGCACAGATCGCGCGGCAATACGGGAGGTGAGAAACAAACGCTGTTGTCATCGGCGGTGGGCGCAAGGAAGGCTCGGCGAGAATGGCAGGACGAAGCCCCTGGCGAATACCTCTTCAGCCGCAACCGAAGCCGGAAGGTCAGACCCTGGATACTTTCACGACGCCGGGTGGCGGCAGTGATGCGCTGCTGTCAGCTGATGACGATTGGCTGCGGGGGGCTCGCGACAGGTAAGCTACTCACTATCATGATCTCCCTCCCGAACAATTCCGTCGTTCCCGCGCATTCCGTCCTGACCTGGACCAAGGGGGGCACGACGACCTCCGTGCGCTGGCGTTCCGAAAATGGCACGCCACCCCCCAAGCGCATGGTCGTCGCCGATGACATCATGACCGCCGATGCTGCCTATCAGCTGGCGAGCAAGGGCACGGCGCTGCTGTGGCTGGGCGATTTCCAGAACGCCCGCCAGTTGCTGAATGCACTCGCGCGACGCGTGGACGCGAACCCCCGGAAACGCAAAGGGCCGAAGGCGCCCGCGGCCTTCGCGCAGGCGCCGCCGCCGGCGCCCCCCCTGTCGATGACCGAGACTTTCCACCGCCACCGCATGGCGCAGGCGCAGCGCGCGCATACGCTGGGCATGCTGATGATCCCCTTCGACGCGGGCCACGTGATCCCGCTGCGCCGGGCGCCCGACGTGCGGCAGGCGTGCGCGGAGGCCTACGGCACGGCGGACGAACCGTATGCCGTTTCGATGCGTGAGCTGCTGGGCCTGATTGGCGCGCACGAATGGCGGCGCAAGGGCCTGGAGATTCCCGCGTTGCAGGCCAGCATCCATCCGCACTACGGCGTGTTCGCGCCGCTGCGCAGCGAATACGTGGCACTCGTTGCCGATGCGCCCCTGCCGTCGGGCTGCGATCTCGCCTTCGACATCGGTACCGGCACCGGTGTGCTGGCCGCCGTACTCGCGCGCCGTGGCGTGCAACGCATCGTTGCCACCGACCGCGATCCGCGCGCGCTGGCCTGCGCGCGCGAGAATCTTGCCCGCCTCAAATTCGCCGGACGGGTGCAGGTGGTAGAGGTCGATCTCTTTCCAGAGGGACGGGCACCGCTCGTGGTCTGCAATCCGCCATGGGTGCCGGGACGCGCGAGCTCGGCGCTGGAGCGCGCGGTTTACGACGAAGAGGGGCGCATGCTGAGCGGCTTTATCGCCGGGCTGGCCGCCCACCTCACGCCGGGCGGCGAAGGCTGGCTGATCCTGTCCGACCTCGCCGAACACCTGGGGCTGCGCACGCGGGCCGAACTGGAAGCGGCCTTCGCGGCCGCCGGGTTGAAGGTGCTCGGGCGCATGGACGCCAAGCCGTCGCACAAGAAAGCCGCCGATGCCGCTGATCCGCTGCACGCCGCGCGCGCGGCGGAGGTAGTGTCGCTGTGGCGCCTCGCGCCGGTCTAACCCGGCGCATACGACCATCGCCGGCCTAATCCGGCGCATAAGACCATCGCCGGTTTGAGGGCTCACGCGGGTTTTTTGGTCTTGCCCCGGAACTCGCACAGATCGCGGATCGTGCAACCCGGGCACTCCGGGGTGCGCGCCTTGCACACGTAGCGACCGTGCAGCAGCAGCCAATGGTGGGCGTTCAGCAGGTACTGCTCCGGCACGAACTTGAGCAGGCGCTCCTCCACCTGCAGCACGTTTTTGCCGGGTGCCATGCCGGTGCGGTTGGAGACGCGGAAGATGTGCGTGTCCACGGCCATGGTCGGCTGGCCGAAGGCGGTGTTGAGCACCACGTTCGCGGTCTTGCGGCCGACGCCGGGCAGCGCCTCCAGCGCCTCGCGCGTGGCGGGTACCTCCCCGCCGTGCCGTTCGAGCAGCAGCCGGCAGGTCGCGATCACGTTCCTGGCCTTGGTGCGGTAGAGGCCGATGCGCTTGATGTGCTCGGACAGGCCGGCTTCGCCCAGCGTGGCGATGGCCTGCGGGGTGGCGGCGGCCTTGAACAGCTCGTGGGTGGCGAGGTTGACGCTCTTGTCGGTTGCCTGCGCGGACAGGATGACGGCAACCAGCAACTGAAACGGGTTGGCGAATTCCAGCTCGGTGGTTGGGTGCGGATCGGCGGCGGCCAGCCGCTCGAAAATGGCCTTGCGTTTGGCGGGATTCATGGGGAATTCATGTCGGCCGGCGGGGGCGCATGCCGTTGACATCCCGGCGCGGGCGCTCTTAACTCGGGGTATCGCCGGTAATAATACGCACTGCCGGGCGATGGCGGTTCCGCTGTCCGTGAACAAGTGCGCGGTTTCCGGCGCCGTGCCGGTCTCCGTGCATGGCACGGGTTTTGCGGGACCAAGGGCATCACCGGCGCAACACCCGCATCGGATTTACATGCCCAACAAGAACCAGAAAAGACGCGACCAGGAGATCACCAGCTACTTCGCGATGCAATCGAGCCCGCACTGGCTGGCGCTCGGCTTCGTCGTGCTTCTGCTGGTCGCCGCCATCGACTACGCGCTCGGCACCGACGTGCGACTGACGGTCGTCTACGTGGTGCCGCTGCTGCTGCTGACCTGGACCGCGGGCCGCGCCTTCGGCCTGCTGCTGGCGGCGGTGGCCTGCCTGAGCTGGGCGCTGCTCGATTACAACACCGGGCGCTTCCTGGACCAGCCGCGCTACCTGTACGCGGAATGGGGGCTTACGTTCGTCACCTTCGTGCTGCTGGTGATCGGCCTGACCGCGCTCAAGGTCTCGCTGGCGGAAGCGCACTTCGCCTCCCGCCGCGACACGCTGACCGGGCTCGTCAACAAGGGCGGCTTCTACCAGGTGGTGAGCGCCGAACTGGAAGTCTGCCGCCGCTACCGGCGCACGCTGTCGGTGGCCTACATCGACTGCGACAACTTCAAGCAGGTCAACGACCGCTACGGCCATCATGTCGGCGACGAAGTGTTGCGCATCGTGGCGCGCACCATGGGGCGCAAGCTCCGCGCGTCCGATCTGCCGGCCCGGCTGGGCGGTGACGAGTTCGCCGTCATGCTGCCGGAGACCAGCGCGGAATCCTGCCGCCTGGTGGTGGAAATGATGCAGCAGCGCCTGCTGACCGAAATGCAGGCCCATGGGTGGCCGGTCACTTTCTCGATCGGGATCGCCACCTTCATGCGCATGCCGCCCTCGATCGACGACATGATCCGGCTCGCCGACCAGCTCATGTATTCCGTCAAGAACACCCGCAAGGGCGACATCCGCCAGGAAATCTTCGGCTCAACGGTCAAGAGTTAGGCCGGCCCGCCAGCCGCGCGCCCGCCCGTGCCACGGCGCGCGCCACCGTATCCCGCTTGAGCGCCGACGCGGCTTCCGCCTTCGCGTCCGCGCGCCGCTGCCGTTTGCGGCCGAGGCGCCGATTGCGACGCGCGTAGCGTGCGAGGGCTTCGCGCCCGAGTATCAGCAGCGCCGCACGGTCCGGTTGCGCAGGCAGCGGCTGCATCGTGATGCAGTCGGTCGGGCAGGGCGGCACGCACAGCTCGCAGCCGGTGCAGTCTTCCGCGAGCACGGTATGCATACGCTTCGCTGCGCCGACGATGGCATCCACCGGGCAGGCCTGGATGCACAGCGTGCAGCCGATGCACCAGGCCTCGTCGATCACCGCCACGGCCCGCAGTTTCACCGGACCGCAGGCAGGGTCGAGCGCGGTGGCGGGCAAGTCCGTGACACGGGCCAGCGTGCGCAGGCCTTCTTCACCGCCGTGGCGGACGCACTGCGATGACGCCGGGTGCGGGTG
>CAZXNF010000067.1:0-10958 GCA_964641785.1 uncultured Streptomycetaceae bacterium
CATGAACGAAGAAACCTTCAACCAAAGCCTCCGCCAGTTCCTGAAAAGCGTCGGCGTCCGCTCGCAGATGGACATCGAGAAAGCAGTGACGGCCGCGATCGCCGCCGGCAAGCTGAAGGGCAACGAAACGCTGCCCGCGCAGGCGCGAATCACCGTGGCCGGGATCGCGCTCGACGTGACGATCGAGGGCAGTTTGAAACTGGAGTGACCACTTCAGAAAGAGGAGAGAGGAAAGACGAAAGATGTAACGCCAACCGCGGCGCGCGCCTGTTTTTTCTCTCGTCTATCCTCTTTCGTCTATCGCCTTTCTCCAGTACTCACAATTTGAGAAAATGTTCCCGATAGTATTTTAATTCCGCGATCGACTCATGGATATCGGCCAGCGCCTCGTGCTTGCCGTGCTTCGTCAGGCCCGCCAGGATCGCCGGCTTCCAGCGCCGCGCCAGTTCCTTGAGCGTGGAGACATCCAGGTTGCGGTAGTGGAAGTAGGCCTCGAGCTTCGGCAGGTAGGGCAGCATGAAGCGCCGGTCCTGGTGGACCGAGTTGCCGCACATCGGCGACACGCCGGCGGGCACCAGCGGCTTGAGGAAATCGACCAGGCGCGCTTCCGCTTCCGCTTCCGTGAGCGTGGACGCCTTCACCTTGTCGATCAGGCCGCTCTTGCCGTGCGTGCCTTTGTTCCATGAGTCCATGGCGTCGAGCACGCTGTCGGCTTGGTGGATGACGAGCACCGGCCCCTCGCCCACGATCTCGAGGTTGGCGTCGGTGACGACGACCGCAATCTCGATCACGCGCTCGCGCTCGGGATCGAGCCCGGTCATTTCCATGTCCACCCAGATCAATGCGTTCTGGTCCTGTGCCATAATCTCTTTGCGTCCCCTGTTCCTTCGTCTTTGATTCTTAGACGTATTTTCTCATAGAACCTGCCGCTTTCCAGTCCCTTTCCGCGCTTTCCCCATGACCGCCTTTGCCCTTCTCTTCCTCGCGGCCCTTGCGGCGACGACCCTCCTGAAACTCGCGCTGGCGTGGCGGCATGCGCGCTACGTGGCCGCGCACCGCGACCGCGTGCCGGACGCGTTCGCCACAGACATTCCGCTCGACGCCCACCAGAAAGCCGCCGATTACACCGTCGCCCGCACGCACTTCGCCATGCTGCTGGTGCTGGTGAACGTGCTGCTGGTGCTGTGGCTCACCTACGGCGGGCTGCTCCAGACCTACGCCGACTACACCAGCGGGCTCGACCGCCCGCTCGTGCGCGGCCTCGCCCTGCTCGGCCTCGTTGGCCTCACCCTGACGCTGGTCGAACTGCCCTTCGATGCGTGGCGCACCTTCGTACTCGAGGCGCGTTTCGGCTTCAACCGCACGACGCCCAAGGTGTTCGGCATCGACGCCGCCAAGCAGCTCGTGCTGGCCATCGCGCTGGGCGCGCCGCTCGCCGCCGTTGTGCTGTGGCTGATGGAGGCGGCCGGCCAGTGGTGGTGGCTCTACACGTGGGGCGTGTGGATGGCCTTCAATCTGCTGCTCCTGGCGGTGTACCCGACATGGATCGCGCCGCTGTTCAACAAGTTCTCGCCGCTGACGGATGAGGCGCTGAAGGCCCGCATCGCGGATCTGCTCAAGCGCTGCGGCTTCGAGGTTGCCGGCTTCCAGGTGATGGACGGCTCCAAGCGCTCCAGCCACGGCAACGCCTACTTCACCGGCTTCGGCCGCACCAAGCGCATCGTGTTTTTCGACACGCTGATCGAGCGCCTGACGCCGGTGGAAGTCGAAGCCGTGCTAGCGCATGAACTCGGGCACTACCGTCTGCATCATGTGATCAAGCGCATCGCCTGGATCTTCGGCAGCAGCCTGCTGTTTCTGTGGGCGCTGGGGCAGTTGAAGGATGCGGACTGGTTCTACGCCGGCCTCGGCGTCACCACGCCGTCCACGGCCGCCGCGCTGATCCTGTTCTTCCTGGTGGTGCCGGTCTTCACCTTTTTGTTCTCGCCGCTGGCCGCCGCCTACTCGCGCAAGCACGAGTTCGAGGCCGACCAGTACGCCGCGCAGCACGCGAACGCCGGCGACCTCGTGTCCGCGCTGGTCAAACTGTACAAGGACAACGCCTCGACGCTGACGCCCGACCCGCTACATTCCGCGTTTTACGATTCGCACCCGCCGGCGTCGCTGCGGATCGCGCGCCTGCGCGCCGCCGCGGCCTGAACACCGCACCGTCAAACCCGCATCCCGGAGCGCCCATGACCACCTGCGATCTCACCACCAAGAAATGCGTACCCTGCGAAGGCGGCGTGCCGCCGCTCGCCCCCGCTGAAGTCGAGCGCATGCTGAAGCAGCTCCCCGGCTGGGTCCTCGACGGCGGCATGATCGTCAAAACCTATGCGTTCAAGGACTACCACCACACGATGGCCTTCGTGAACGCGACGGCGTGGATCTCGCACCGCGAAGACCACCATCCGGACATCCTCGTCGGCTACAACAAGTGCCGGGTGGGCTACATCACCCACGCGATCAAAGGGCTGTCGGAAAACGACTTCATCTGCGCGGCGAAGATCGACAAACTGCTCGATCTTTGATGCCCCTGCGTGGCCGCCGCCCCCCCCATTAAGTTTGCAGAAATAACCGTGAGGTCATTTCTGGTCGACGCTCCCCTCGCCCTCCGGGACAAGGGCACACTTGAAGCGCAGCAGAGGGGTCGGGGGTGAGGGATCGGGCGCCAGGTACTTTGAATCGTCCGATGGAAGGCCGCCTGACCGCCAGTTACGGGCGGCGCTACGAAGTCACGCTCGCCGACGGCACGCTGATCGAGTGCGTGTCGCGCGGCAAGCGCATCGACTACGCCTGCGGGGATGTCGTCGGCGTCGTCGCGCAGGGGCCCGGCGAAGGCGTGATCGAAACCCTCGCGCCGCGCAAGTCCCTGCTCCACCGCGCCGCCGCCCACCGCGAGAAGCTCATCGCGGCCAACGTGAACCAGATGGTCGTCGTCACCGCACCGGTGCCGGCGATCGACACCGAGCTGCTGGACCGCTGCCTCATCGCCGCCGAAAGCCAGGGCATCGCCGTCGTGCTGGTGCTGAACAAGGCGGACCTGCCGGAAATCGCGGCGGCGCGCGAGCGGCTCTACCCCTACCACGGACTCGGCTACCCGCTCCTCGAACTCTCGGCGGCGCAGGATGCCTCGCCGCTTATCCCGCTGTTTGCGGGCAAGGTCTCCGTGCTGGTTGGGCAGTCCGGCATGGGCAAGTCCACCATCATCAACGGCGTGCTGCCCGCCGCCGGTGCGCGTGTCGGCGAGGTGTCCGTCGCCTTGGCCGCGGGGCGCCACACCACGACCCACGCGCGCTGGTACGCGCTCGGCCCGGATGCCGCCAGCGGCGCCCTCATCGATACGCCCGGCCTGCAGGAGTTCGGCCTGCATCACCTGGCGCCCGCCGACATCGCTGCGGCCTACGTGGAGTTCCGGCCTTTCCTCGGTCAGTGCCGCTTCAGCAACTGCGGGCACCTGCACGAGCCCGGTTGCGCGGTGGTCGATGCGGTCGAGCGCGGCGACATCGCCTACCCGCGCTATGCGTCCTACGACGCGCTGATGACGGAATTCGCACGCACGCCGCCCGACTACGAGCAGGGCAGGAAGCGCTGAACGTTCAGCTTGCGGGGCGACACTGCTGGATCGCAGCGTAGGCCTGTTCGGCGACCGCATCGTCCGCAAGGCAGGCGATGGCCTCCCGGAAATCCGCCGGGGCTTCCTGCACGATCAGCTCGTTGACCCAGCCCTGCACGTAATCGCGGCGCTCGGCGTCCGGCATCGTCAGCAACCGATCCAGCGCCGTATGCACCTTCGCATCGTCGCAGGCCGCGCGTAGCAGGTCGATGAAGCCTTTGATCTCGCCGACCGAACGCGGCTTGCCGCCGACGGGAGCCTTGACTGACGGTGATGTCATGGCGGACGACCTTTCCGGGGGCGACAAGGCGCGCCCGACACAACTCTATCCGAAACGCAGCGCCTTATCTGCCGCCGCCCGTAATCCGTGCGAGCGCGAGGGCCCGGGCATGAATTTCCGGGCCCAGGGTTCCCGGCGCGTGCGTCCGCAGCCCCGGCGCAAGCAGCATGGCGATGGCCTGCCGCGCCAGCGCGACCGCCGTCGCGGAAGGCAACTGTTCCCGGAGCAGCACCAGCGCCTCGTAGGTCACCGCCGCGATGGCGGCCTTCGACGAAACCGTGGCCGCCGCCAGCCCGCACACGGTGACGGCGACATCCGCATCGGACAGGCCCAGGATGTCGGCCAGCATCTCCTTCAGCTTGCGTGGCGGCGCCGTATCGGCGGAGGGCAACTGCTGCGCCGTCTGCAGCACGGCGGTGGCGCCGGTCGTGAGGAAAGGCGCCGTGCCATGCGCGCAATCGGTTCGCGTGCGGTGGGCCAGGAACGACAGACGCACGCCGTCCATGCCGACGTCGATCGCGCCACGCACGATGCCGCGCAGCGACACCCGCCGCGGATGGATCTTGAGGATGCGCCGGTCGGAGAGTTTGGCGCGGGCGCCGATCAGGCCCGCCGCTTCGCTTTCGATCGCGCCCTGCGCCACGGCGGTCAGGATCACGAACTTCTGCGCGAGGCCCAGCGCTGCAGCGATGTCCGCCAGACCCGGGCGGTGCGCGGCCAGCCCGGCGAGGTCGAAGGTGCCGACCACCAGCCCGCCGCGGTCGTCTTCCGCCAGGCGCGCCTTGTCGCCTGCCGCCCCGTCGGCCGCCGGGGGCGGTTTCATGGCGCCACCCGGTACGGGCCGGGGTATGGGGTATTGCTTGTGCGCATCACAGGCTCACATCCTGAATCTTGAGCGGGCGAAGGGCCGCCCGCTGGCCAGACCATACCCAACGCACAGCTTAAGCGCGATCAACCGCCAACAGTCTAAAACCAGCTCGCAAGCTGACGATCGCTCGCTAAAAGCTAAAACCAGCTCGCCAGCTAACGATCGCTCGCTAAAAGCTAAAACCAGCTCGCGAGCTAACGATCGCTCGCTAAAAGCTAAAACCAGCTCGCGATGGTCGCCAGCAAAATGAGGAACATCCACATCATGAGGGCGCGCCAGATGAGGCCGACCGCGGCGGGCAGGTCCTGCACGTCGGCCAGTTCGCCCATGCCGATCTCGGGCTCGCCGGGTGTGCCGCCCAGCTTGACGCCCAGCGCGCCGGCCGCAGCGGTCTGCACGATGCCGTCGGCCTCGTCGCGCCAGCCGGCGGCCTGCGTGCGCCAGCAGTAGATCGCGTCCTCGAAATTGCCCACGATCGAGAAGCTGACCGCGGTGGCGCGCGCGGGCAGCCATTCGATCCAGCGGAAGGCGTCGCGCGCGAAGCCGCCGAAGCCGACGCGATCACCCTCGGGGGTCGTCACCGCCGTGCCCCAGCGTGCCGCCAACACGGCGGCGATGCGGTAGGCCAGCGCACCGGCGGCGCCGAGGATCAGGAACCAGACCAGCACGCCGAACACATGGCGGTGCGCGCCGCGCAGGCCCTGCTCGATGGTGAGCCGCGCGATCGCGACCGGCTCCAGCGCGCCGGCATCAATGCCGCGCCAGGCGCCGAGAATCTCCCGCGCGCGGTCGTACTCGCCGGCGCGCAGCGCCTTGGCGATGGCGGTGTAGTGGTGGCTGAACTGGCGGAAGCCGAGCGCGAGGTACAGCAGCACGACGTCCCAGGCCCAGGCGAGCGCGCCGTTGACGTGCGCGAGCGCATAGCGCACGACCACCGCCGCCAGGCACACCGGCACCACCGCCAGCAGCCACGCCACCACGCCATGCCGCCGCTCGCCGGCGTCAAACTGGTGCTCGAGGGCCGTGGCGGCCTGGAAGTAGCTGCGGTGCGCGAAGTTGCCGGGCCGCAGCGGCTGGAGCTGCTCCAGCGCGAGGGCCGCCATCAGGGCGAGAAAGATCATGCGTAGCGGATGTCCGTGACCTCGATTTCGAGGGCGCCGTCGGGCCGCTGCCACACGGCGGTGTCGCCGCGCTTCAACCCGATCAGCAGCTTCGCAAGCGGCGTGGCCCAGCTGATGCGCCCGGCGGCGACATCGGCCTCGTCGTCGCCGACGATGGCGAAGGTATGCGTGCGGCCGGCTTCGTCGCACAGGGTGGCCGTCGCGCCGAAGCGCACCTCGTCCTTGGGCTGCTCGGCTGGATCCACCACGACGGCACGGTCGATCTGCGCGGCGACGTAGCGGGCATCGCGTTCGGCCTCCAGGCGGTGGCCGTGGGCCAGCGGGTCGGCATCACTAGCCGCCTTGAGACGCTCGCGCGCTGCGGTCAGGGCGTGCAGGCGCGCGCGCAACTGCGCGAGCCCGGCGGGGGTCACGTAGTTGGGATGGTCCGCGAGCGGGCGCTCGGGCAGCGCTTCGCTGGCGGCGGACGCATCGGATTCCTTGACGAATGCGCGGCTCATGGCGGATCTGACAGGGTTGGGTGGAAAAAGTTATATCACGGCCGAGCGAAAGCGGGATTAGAGATTCGGGATTGGGGATTCGAAGTCAAAGGTGGAGCGCGTTGCGCTGGGTTTCCAATCCCCAATCCCAAATCTCTAATCCCCGATTTGTAGAAACTTCTGCAAATCGTCCCTTTGCGCCATGGTGTCGGCGTAGCCAAGCCGGATCAGCGCGCGGCAGAACGGCCGCTCGAACAGCAGGTAGGACAGCAGGATGGACCCGCTCTTGCGCAGGCCGCCGACCGAGGCGAGCAGGAGCCGGATCGTGCGCGGCAGCGCGTCGGCGTATTCCTGGGCGATCTCCTCGAGCGGGCGCGAAGGCGCGATCAGCCGGAAGTCCACTTCGCGCAGCTCGGAGGCCCCGCCCGCTCGCGTGTCAGTGGACAACAGCCGCACCGTACGGTTGATGCGCTGCAGGCGCTCGAGGTCCACTTCCAGGCTGTCGAGGAAGATGCTGTTCAGGCAGTGGCCCGCGATCTGCGCGAGCGAGGGATTGGCCGTCGTCTTCAGGCGCTCGGTGCCGTCCCGCAGCTGGCGGCCCACGCCGATGATGAGCAGCCGGTCGGCGCCCAGGTGCAGGGCCGGGCTCACCGGCGCGATCTGCCGCATGGAGCCGTCGCCGAAGTATTCGCGGTTGATGCGCACCGGCGGAAAAATGAAGGGCAGCGCGCTGGACGCCAGCAGGTGGTCAACCATGATGGGCATCGCCATGCCGATGCGCCGCGCGCGCTTCCACGGCTGGCACTCCGGCGCGCCCTCGAAGAAGGTCACCGACTGCCCGGAGGTATAGCCCGAGCAGGTCACCGAGACGGCGGAGAGGTGGCCGGCGGCGATCGCCGGACCGATGCCGGAGAAATCGAGCCGGTGGCGCAGCAGGTGCTCCAGCGGGCCGTTGTCGAGCAGCGATATTGCCCCGCCCAGCCCGCGCCCGCCGGTAAACGCCGACAGCATCCAGCGCAGGCTGTTGCCGTAGGCGCCCAGCACGTCGGCGCGGTACACCAGCTCGCAGCGGAAGTTGCGCCACACGGTCATCAACTGATGCACGCCGCCGCGGAAGTTGCCGGCGTTCGTCGCCAGCACCGCGGCGTTGATAGCGCCCGCGGACGTGCCGCTGATGATCGGGAAGGGATTGCGGACGCCGCCCAGGGCGCTCGGGTCCTTCGGCAACAGGTCGGAGATCGCGCGCAGTACGCCGATCTGGTACGCCGCGCGCGCGCCGCCCCCGGTCAGCACCAGCCCGACCCTGGGCCGCGCCCCTGTTGTGATGCGTCCTGCGTTGCCGTCACTCATCCCCGCCCCCTGCGGCTATGGTGCCACAGTGCTGCACGGCCCGGCGTTCAGTCTGCCGTCACGGCCACGTCAACCGGCGTGGCGGCCACCAGCGCGAACGCGGGACGCGGGTCCAGCCCGACGAGAAACCCCCGCTTGCCGCCGTTCACCCAGGCGCGCGGCAGATCGAGGATGGAACGTTCGACGTACACCGGCAGCGCCTTGCGTGTGCCGAAGGGCGAGGTGCCGCCGACCATGTAGCCGGTGTGACGCTGAGCGACGGCGGGATCGCAAGGGTCGATGCGCTTCGCGCCCAGCGCGCGTGCCAGTTTCTGCGTGGACACCATGCGGTCACCGTGCATGAGTGCGATCAGCGGTGCTTTCGCCTCGGTCTGCATAACCAGCGTTTTAACGACGGCATGATGGTCGAGGCCCAGCGACCGCGCGGCTACTTCGGTCCCGCCGTGCTCGACGTATTCGTAGAGGTGTTCCGTGAACGCGATCCCGGCCGCCCGCAGCGCGCGCACGGCGTTGGTCACCGGCGCCTTGTCCGTCATCGCATCAGCCGAGGTCGAGCACGCGGGCAAGCGACAGCAGCATGCCGGCCGTCGCGCCCCAGATGTAGCGGCCTTCGTACGGGATCGCCACGTAATGCCGGTGCCGGCCGTTGAACTGGAACTCGCGGCGGTGCACGCGCGCGGGGTCGAGCAGTTCCGCGAGCGGCACCTCGAAGGCCGCGGCGACTTCGAAGGGATCGAGCGTCAGCGTGGCGAGGTCCAGCGGCGGCTCGATCCAGCCGACCACCGGCGTCACACGGAAGCCGGAGGGAATGTCGTAGTCCGGCAGATGGCCGAGCACCGTCACGCGCGAAGGCGCGAGGCCGACTTCCTCTTCCGCCTCGCGCAGCGCGGTGGCGATGCGATCCGCATCGCCCGCATCGACACGGCCGCCGGGGAAGCTGACCTGGCTAGGGTGGTCGTTGAGGTGCGCGGTGCGCTGCGTGAGCAGCACGCGCACGCCATCGGGGCGGTTCACCAGCGGCACCAGTACCGCGGCGGCCGTGAACCGCACGTCCGGCGCCAGACGCACGGCATGCGGTTCCCGCGGCCCGTGCGGGGGCGGCGCGGCGAGCCGCGCGGCGATGGCGTCCCGGGAGAAGATGGCGCGTGCGTCCGGCATGGCGTCATTGTACCGGCACGGGAAGGTAGACTCGGGCGCTTCCATGCATCTGCCCCTGCTCCTGCTGAGCGCGGCCGGCTTTGCCGCCTCCGCCGCCATCCGCATCACCGATCCCGTCCTGCCGCAGATCGCCGAAGCTTTCTCGACGACGGTCGGCGGCGCGGCCTTCACCGTCACGACCTTTACCCTCGGCTACGGCTTCGCCCAGCTCGCCTACGGACCGCTGGCCGACCGCGTCGGCAAGCTGCGCGTAATGGCCGGCGCGTTGATCGCCTCGGCGCTGCTGGCCATGGCCTGCGCGTGGGCGCCGACGCTGCCGGTGCTCGCTGGCCTGCGGCTGCTGGCCGGCGCCGCCGGCGCTGCGGCCATCCCGCTGTCCATGGCCTACATCGCGGACGCCACGCCCTACGCCACGCGGCAGACCACGATGGGCCGTTTCATGTCGGCCGTCATCCTCGGCAACATCCTCTCCGTGGTGGTGGGCGGCGCGATCGGCGACTGGCTGGGCTGGCGGGCCATCTTCGGCACGCTCGCCGGCGTGCAATGCGTCATCGCCATCGGCCTGCTGCGCGCGGTGCGCGGCGAACCGAAAACCCAGGCCGCACCGCCGTCCTGGCGCACTTACGCGGACCTGGCGAAACGCCCCTACGCGCAACGCGTGCTGGGCGCCGCCCTCGTGGAGGGCACCGTGCTGCTCGGCGCCATGCCCTTTCTCGGCGCTCTGCTGCGGGCCCGCTTCGAACTGAGCTACCTGGTGATCGGGCTCATCCTCGCCGGCATCGCGGTCGGCAGCCTGCTCTTCACGCTGTCCGTGCGCACGCTGCTGCCGCGCCTGGGCGAGCGCCGGCTGCTGGTCGGCGGCGGCCTCGTTTCCGGCGCCGGCTTCGTCGCGGCCGTCATCATGCCGCACTGGCTGATCAGCATCCCGGTGATGCTGGCGATCGGCTTCGGCTTCTTCATGCTGCACAACACGATGCAGGCGCTGGCGTCCGAGATCGCGCCGGCGAGCCGCGCCACCGGACTCACGCTGTTCGTGTTCTGCGTCTTCCTCGGCCAGGGCATCGGCGCCTTCGTCTTGGGCACCATCATCGACCGCTGGGGCTACGGCGCGGCCTTCGGGATCGCAGCGGCCGTGGTGGTCGCGCTCGGGTTCTGGCTGGCCCGCAACGTCGCCGGGCAACGCATGGCGACGCCCTGATACCCGTTCACCACGGGATGGGCTGACGGTCCCGGAAGAATCCCCCGCTTGGTCCGCCGGCAGGCAGGGTCGCCAGCCACACCGCCGTATCCGCACCCTGCGCCACGGTGCGCGAGGCCTGCGGGCCGCCCATGTCCGTCTTCACCCAGCCGGGGCAAGCAGAGTTGACGAGGATGTCGCTGCCACGCGCCTCCGCGGCCGCGATGCGCGTCACGGCATTGAGCGCGGTCTTCGAGAGACGGTAGGCGATCGAGCCGGTGGACATATCGGACAACTGGCCCAGGCCGCTGGACAGATTGACGATGCGCCCGTACTGGCGCTTCTGCATCAGCGGCAGCACCACCTTGATCAGCAGCAGCGGCGCGAGCGTGTTGGTTTCGAAGGCCGCACGCACCGTGGCGGAGGACGTATCGGCCAGCCGCGAACCACGCGGGTCGGGCAGGATGCCGGCGTTGTTCACCAGCACGTCGCAACGGCCGTGGGCCTGTTTCAGCCAGCCCGCGAACGCCGCGAGGCTTGGCTCGTCCGCAACGTCAAGGACGTGAAACGCAACGTCGAGCTGTTCAGAGCGCAGTTTTTCCGCAGCGGCTTCGCCCTTGCCCGGATCGCGCGCCGTCAGCACGACATGCAAGCCTGTCTTGCCCAGTTGGCGGGCGATCTCAAAACCGATGCCGCGGTTGGCGCCGGTGACGACGGCGATTTTGTGCTCAGTCATTCAGAATACTCTTGGCGTCTTGGCGTCTTGGCGTCTTGGCGTCTTGGCGTCTTGGCGGCTACCGGCGTTTGAGCTTGATGCCGACCATCTCCTCCGGCCGCACCCAACGGTCGAAGTCCGCCGCCGTCACGTGT
>CAZXNF010000068.1:0-10926 GCA_964641785.1 uncultured Streptomycetaceae bacterium
GTGCTGGGCGGACCGGAAGGCAGGTCGGGCGGTTCGCACGGCGCGGACCTCGCGTTTCCCGCCGACCTCTACCTCGAAGGCTCGGACCAGCATCGCGGCTGGTTCCATTCCTCGCTGCTCGTCTCCTGCATGCTGAATGGCGTGCCGCCGTACCGCGGCCTGCTGACGCATGGCTTCGTGGTGGACGGGCAGGGCCGCAAGATGTCCAAGTCGGTGGGCAACGTGGTCGCGCCGCAGAAAGTCATGGACACGCTGGGCGCCGACATCCTGCGCCTGTGGGTCGCGCAGACCGACTATTCGGGCGAACTGTCGATCTCCGATGAGATCCTCAAGCGCGTGACGGAGTCCTACCGCCGCATCCGCAACACGCTGCGCTTCCTGCTCTCCAACCTGTCCGATTTCGATGCCGCCAAGCACGCGCTGCCGGTCGATGAATGGCTGGAGATCGACCGCTACGCGCTGGTGATGACGGCCGACCTGCAGACGGCGCTGGCGTCATCCGAACTCGGCGTGCGCGAGACCGGAACGCCGGGGCATTACGACCGCTACGAATTCCACCAGGTCGCGCAGAAGCTGCAGGCCTACTGTTCCGAAGACCTCGGCGGCTTTTACCTCGATGTCCTCAAGGATCGGCTCTACACGGCCGCCGCCGATTCGAAGGCGCGCCGCTCGGCCCAGAACGCGCTGTACCAGATGACCGAAGCGCTGGTGCGCTGGATGGCGCCCATCCTCTCCTTCACCGCGCAGGAAGTCTGGGAGACTCTGCACGGCAAGAAGGCGACCGTGTTCGAGCAGACCTGGGCGGCTTTCGCGCTGCCGAAGGACGCCGCGGCGTTGCGCGCGCGCTGGCCGCGGCTGCGGCTGCTGCGGGCGGACGTGATGAAGCAACTCGAAGCCCTGCGCGCCGCCGGCAGCATCGGCTCCTCGCTCGCGGGCGAGGTCGATCTTTATGCCGAGGGCGAGCCGCTGGCGTTCCTGCGGTCCTTTGGCGATGACCTGCGCTTTGTTTTCATCACCTCCCGCGCCGGCGTGCACGCGGGTGCTGCGCAGGGCGCCACGTCCGCACCGACCGCGCTCGACGGCGTGCGGCTCGCGGTTGCGCCGACCACGCACACGAAGTGCGAGCGCTGCTGGCATTACCGGGCTGATGTCGGCGCGGTCGCCGCGCATGCCGACCTGTGCGGGCGCTGCATCGCCAATCTCTTCGGTGCGGGCGAACCCCGCGCCCATGCCTGAGGCACGCATGCCCACGCGCGCGGTAGCCGGATGGCTCGCCCTGGCAGCAGGGGTGGCGCTGCTCGACCAGGTGAGCAAGTACGCGATCAGCTACATCCTCGTGTACGGCCGCGACATCACCGTCACGCCGTTCTTCAAGCTGGTGCTGGTCTACAACCCCGGTGCGGCCTTCAGTTTTCTGGCGTCGGCCTCGGGCTGGCAACGCGAGTTCTTCATCGGCGTCGCCGTCGTGGCCTCCGTCTGGATCACGTATTTGCTGGTGAGGCATACCGGCGAACGCCTGTTCTGCTTCGCGCTGGCGATGATCCTCGGCGGCGCGATCGGCAACGTGATCGACCGCGTGCGTCTGGGGGCGGTGGTGGACTTCCTCTATTTCCACGCCGGTGGCTGGAGTTTCCCGGCGTTCAACCTCGCGGATTCGGCCATCACCTGCGGCGCGGCCCTGCTGATCTGGGACGGCTGGTTCCGGCGGCCGGCCGCCAAAACCGCTTAGCGTTGTCAACGACGCCCGCGCCAGGCCGTTAACGGACGGGCGGATGGGCGGACTGCGCGCGGGGCTTGCCCTGCTAGAATCGCGCCTTTTTATCCGCGGCAGGCATCGCCGCGTTCACCTCTCACTGGATCTCCGCACCCATGCTTCCCTTTGCCGCCACGATCTTCCTTTCGGCGTTTCTGCTGTTCCTCGTCCAGCCGATCATCGCCAAGCAGATCCTGCCGTGGTTCGGCGGCGCCGGGTCCGTGTGGGCGATCTGTCTTGTGTTCTTCCAGTCCACTCTGCTCGCTGGCTACGCCTACGCCGACTGGACTACGCGCTACCTCAAGCCGCGCAAGCAGGCCTGGCTGCATGTCGCCGTGCTGGCGGCCAGCCTGCTCGTGCTGCCGATTTTTCCCGACGCCAGCTGGAAGCCCACCGGCAACGAAGACCCCACGCTGGCGATTCTCGGCCTGCTCGCCGTGACGATCGGCCTGCCGTACTTCCTGCTCTCCACCACCAGCCCGCTGGTGCAGTCGTGGTACTGGGCCAAGTTCAAAAGCGGCGTGCCGTACCGCCTGTTCGCGCTGTCGAACTTCGCCTCGCTGCTCGCGCTGCTCTCGTATCCGGTGGCGATCGAGCCGTGGATCTCGTCCAAGGCCCAGTCGTGGGTGTGGTCCGGCGGCTACGCGTTGTTCGCCCTGCTGTGCGGCCTGACCGCGCTGTCCTCCGCCAGATTTGCCGAGCGCACCGGCGCGATCCGCCGCCAGGAAGAACCCGTCACGGATAGCCCCAAACCCGCGGGCAGCCAGTACCTGCTGTGGATCGTGCTGTCGGCGATGGGCTCCTGCCTGCTGCTCGCCGTCACCAACCACCTGACGCAGAACATCGCCTCCGTGCCCTTCCTGTGGGTGGTGCCGTTGTCGCTGTACCTCGTCACCTTCATTCTGTGCTTTGACCATCCGCGCTGGTACTACCGTCCGGTGTTCCTGCCGCTGGCCGCGGTGGCGGTGCTGGTGATGGCCTGGCAGATCGACGAGATCAGCATCTACCGGGCCGCGCCGCTCTACGCGGCGGGCCTGTTCGTGCTGTGCATGTTCTGCCACGGCGAACTGACGCGGTTGAAGCCCGGCCCGCAGCACCTCACGACCTTCTACCTGATGATTTCGATCGGCGGCGCGCTCGGCGCGCTGCTGATCGGCATCCTCGCCCCCAACCTGATGACGGGCTACTACGAGCTGGGCGCCTGCCTCATCGCGGTCTGCGTGCTGCTGTTCGTGCGCACCTGGTCGGGCGCCAAGTGGATCCCGGCCGCGGCCGTGGTGCTGATCGGCGGCGTCAGCGGGCTGCTCTACAAGTCCTACGACCACTACCTGTCCGACACGCGCGTCATCATGCGCAACTTCTACGGCGTGGTCCGCACCAAGGACTTCGACAACCCCGTGGCCTACCGCGCGATGTATCACGGCGGCATCAACCATGGCGGCCAGCTCCTTGATCCCGAGCACCGCCGCAAGCCCTCCAGTTATTTCGGCATCAACAGCGGCTACGGTCGCTTGTTCTCAAGCCTGCCCGAAGGCCCGCGCTCCGTCGGCATCCTGGGACTCGGCGCCGGCGCGATCGCCGCCTACGCGCGCCCGCAGGACCACTTCGTGTTCTACGAGATCGACCCGCAGGTCGCCGCCGTCGCCACCAGCGAATTCACCTTCCTCAAGGACAGCGGCGCCAAGATTGACATCGTGCTGGGCGATGGCCGCCTCTCGCTCGAGCGCGAGAAGCGCAAGTTCGACGTGCTGGCCATGGACGCCTTCTCCGGCGACGCCATCCCCATGCATCTGCTGACCAAGGAGGCGATGGGCATCTACGTCGATCACTTGAAGCCGGACGGCGTCATCATCTTCCAGGCCACCAACCGCTTCGTGGACCTGATGCCCGCGATCGCCAAGCTGGCCGAGGCCTACGGCATGACGGCGGTGCACATCTCCGACTCCCCGGACGCCACCACCGGGGCGGACTACTGGACCTCGTCCACCGACCAGGTGATCGTCACCCGTAACCCGAAAATCCTCCAGCACCCGCGCATCACCGAAACCGGCAAGACCCTGCAGGCGCCGGCCGATTTCCGGATCTGGACGGACGACTTCTACAACATGCTGCGGGTCCTGAAGTAGGGGCGCCGGCGGCCCTACTGGCGGCAGGGGAGAGGCCGCGGAGCAGGTTTTTTTTAGTGAATCCCCGCTGACCTCCGTGCCCCGGGAATCCACAGCCCGCCAGAGGACTATCCGGCGCCTTTCCCTGGGCCTCCAGCCACCCGGAACGGCGCACCTGGGGCGCACCGGAGGCGGGCTTCCCACGGTGCATGGGCGCCGCGCAGCAGGGGCGCCCCGCTGGAACGTCGCCTATCGCAGCCGTCAAGCCCCTGCGCGCGCCTCGCGCACGGGCTAGCGCGCGATTTACCCTATGAAAACAGTCCGTTTTGCGGTGCTCGCACGCTCGCCGCCGGCATGCGCGGCAACGGCTTGTTAGCAGAGGATTATTTGTTTCCTGACGTGAATGTTCCGGGCACTGCGCTGGTGCTGAGAGACCTAACGCCTGTTTTTTAGGCGGCCTCAAGCGAAGGCTTTTTTTGTGAGGGGTTATTCCGTTCGCCAGAGACTTGTGCACACTGTTATCCACAGATTTTGTGAATTGTTTTTGACGCTTCCGTGACACCAGCATGAGGTCTAAGCGGCCTGAAGCTGGCGCACGAAGCCGGCGATGCCGCGCAGCAACATTTCCACCGCGATCGCCGTCAGGATGAGCCCCATCAGCCGCTCGAACGCCGCAAGTCCGCGTTCGCCCAGCCCTTTCGCGATGCGCTCGGCGAACAGCAGCAACGCCAGCGTCACCACGATCGCCACCGTCAGCGCCGCGATCCACTCCGGCATCCGCTGCGGGGCGCGCGAGGCGAGCAGGATCACCGACGCCATCGCGGCCGGCCCGGCGATCGACGGAATCGCCAGCGGCACGATGAAGGGCTCGCCTTCCGGCGTATCGCCGAAGAGGCCCTCGCGGTGGCGGAACACCATGCGCAGCGCGATCAGGAACAAGATCACGCCGCCGGCGATGTTGAGGGAATCGTCCGTGAGCCCGAGCAGTGCGAGCAGCCGGTTGCCCGTGAGGATGAACACCAGCAGCACGCCGAACGCGATCGCGCACTCGCGCACGATCACGCGGGTGCGGCGCGCCGGCGGCACCTGTTTCAGCAGGGCCACGAACAAGGGCACGTTGCCGATCGGGTCCATCACCAGCAGGAGCACGACAACGGCGGAGGAGAAGGTGAGTTCCATGGCGGGTCCGATTCTAGCCGCAGCTTGCGGCTACAATTCGCGTTCCTTTTAATCCAGAGCCTCCCATGACCGACACCCTCATCATCGAAGAACTCACCGTGGGCACCGGCGCCGCGGCCACCGCCGGCCAGCACGTCACCGTGCACTACACCGGCTGGCTGACCGACGGCACCAAGTTCGACTCCAGCAAGGACCGCGGCGACCCCTTCGATTTTCCGCTCGGCAAGGGCCACGTCATCAAGGGCTTGGACGAAGGCGTGGCCGGCATGCAGATCGGCGGCAAGCGCAAGCTCACCATCCCGCCCGCGATGGGCTACGGCGCGCGCGGTGCCGGCGGCGTGATTCCGCCGAACGCCGTGCTGGTGTTCGAGGTGGAACTGCTCGGCGTGAAATAATTCAAACGGCCGCGCCGCGCGGCGTTTCGCTTTTCGTCCCGCGTCCGCCCATGATCCAGGCCGGGATCAGGCAGACAACGAAGATCACCGTGGCGATCAGGAAGCTGTCGCGAAAGCCCAGCGTGTAGGCCTGCGCGTGCACCACGCGGCCCAGGTAGTGGAGGGCGCCGGCCGACTGCAGTTCCTCGGGCACGCCGCCCCGGGCCAGCAACTCCCGCATCTGGCGCAGCAATTCCGCCGTGGCCGTGTTGTCGGGCGACTGCATGCTGGTCAGCGTGTCGCTGTGAAAAAAGGTGCGCCGGTCGAGCGTGACGGACAGCAGGTTGACGCCGAAGGCGCCGCCGAACTGGCGCGTGAAATTGATGAGGCCCGCGCCCTGGCCGAGTTGCTCCGGCGGCAGGACGCGCAGCGCGCTGACGTTGAGCGCCGGCTTGATGAAGCTCAGCCCGATGCGCGACAGGATCATGTACCAGGCGATCGTCCAGAAGGACATGTTGGCATCCACGCTCGCCAGCCAGTACGAGGATGCCGCCATGCACAGCAGACCCGCGATGATCAGTGAGCGCGCGGAAATCCGGTCGCTGAGGTAGCCGGAGAGCGGCATGATCGCCCCCATCACGAGGCCGGCGGGCATCAGCAGCAGTCCCGCGGACAGCGGCGTGTAGTGCTGCACCGTCTGCACGAACAGCGGCACGAGGTAAGTTGCACCGAAGAGTCCCACGCCGAAGGTGCAGGCGACGACGGCCGCCGCCGTGAAGCGGATATTGGACAGCACCCGCAGATTGACCAGCGGCTTGTCCACGCGCAGTTCCCACGCCACGAACGCGCCGCCCGCGGCGACGGCCGTGCCGAGCAGCGCCAGGATGGTGTCGGAGTGCCAGCCCTCGCGCTGCCCGTTGGAGAGCCCGATCAGCAGGCAGGCGATGGACACGGACAGCAGCAGAAAGCCGGTCCAGTCGAAGCGCACGCGCCCGCCTTCCTGCTCGCGCTCGGGCAGGAACACGCTGCCGAGCAGCATGCCGGCGATGCAGATCGGCACCGTCACGAAGAAGATGTAGCGCCAGTTGAACTGGTCGATGAGGATGCCGCCGAGCGTGGGCCCCAGCGCGGGGCCGAGGATCACGCTCATGCCGAAGAACCCCATCGCCATGCCGCGCCGGTGCGGTGGAAAGACGCGGAACATCACGTACATTGCGAGCGGCTGCAGCAGGCCGGTCGCGGCGCCCTGCACGACGCGGCAGAAAATAAGCACCGTTTCGTTGGGGCTCATGCCGGCGACGACCAGCGCCACCACGAAGATGCCGAGCGCGCCGACGAAGGTCTTGCGCTGGCCGAAGGTGTTCAGCATCCAGTCGGTCAGCAGCATGCCGATCGTCATCGCCGCCAGCGCCCCGGTGGACAGCCACTGCGCCCGGTCCTGCCCGATGCCGAACGCGCCCATGATGTCGGGGATCGCGACGTTGACGCTGGTGGTCGTCAGCATCGCCGAGATCGTGCCCAGCATGACCGTGACGGTCGCGAGCCAGCGGTAGCGCGGCCCGTAGCGCGCGAACAGCGCGTCAGTCGTTACCGGTGGCAACGTAGACCTCCACCATCATGCCCGGGCGCAGCGCGCGATTGATATCGGTGAGGCGGAAGCGGACGGGCAGGCGCTGCGTGATCTTCGTGAAGTTGCCGCTGGGGTTGGGGTCGGGCAGCAGCGCAAACTTGCTGGTGGCCGCCTGCCCGATGCGGAACACCTCGGCGGTGAAGACCTCGCCGGGATAGGCGTCGACGCGGATGTCGGCCTTCATGCCGGGCTTGAGCCGCGCCATGTCGGTTTCCCGCACGTTGGCCTCGACCCAGATCTCGTTCGGATCGTGGAACATGAGGATGCGCTGGCCAGCGGCGACGTGTTCGCCCTTGCGCACGAAAGTCATCACTACGCGGCCGTCGCGCGGGCTGACGATCGTGCGGTCGGCGATGTCCACCTCGCGGCGCCGGACCTCGGCGCGCAGTTCGTCGGCCTGGCGCTCAAGCACGAGCAACTGGCGCGCCATCACCTGCATCTGGCGCCGGCTGCCGCCCGCGGAGGACAACGTGCCGCGGGCCGCCGCCGCGTCGGCCAGCGCCTTGCGGTGGTTTTCCTGCGACTGCTGGTAGGTGGTGCGCGCGCGCTCCAGCGCCTGCGGTGAAATCCACTTCTGCGCGGCCAGGTCCTGGGCCCGCTTGTAATCCTCGTTCGCCTGCTGCAACTGCACGCTGTGCGACGCGGCTTCGGCTTCCGCCGCGACCAGCCGGTTGGTTTCACTCTGTACCTTGCCCAGGGTTTCCTGGTCGACCTGGCCGGTCTGCGCCTGCATCGCCCCGATCTGGTGTTCGACCGCGCCGAGCCTGGCGAGCAGGGCTTCGCGCTGCAGGATCGAATCGCGTCTGTCGATCTGCACGAGGAGGGCGCCCTGCTTGACCTCGTCACCTTCGATGACGGGCAGCTCGGTCACCCATCCGGACACGCGGCTGGAGAGCGTGACGACCTCGCCGTCGATGCGGGCGTCGTCGATGTAGACGTGGGTCCAGCGGTAGTACGCCCACTTGCCCACCCACACAACGAGCAGGAGCGCGATGGCGGCCAGCACCCAGGTCTTGCGGCGGTCGTCGCGCCAGCGCGCGCGGGCGGCGCCGGCGTCGTCACCGACCCCGTTGCGTGTGTCCTCCGGTTGCCTCTCCGACATGAATAAAAGCGGATGCTGCCTGCGTAAATGCGCTGCGGTACTGCGGGAGCGGGAAGTCGAATCTGAATGCACTTGCCAGCAGATCTTCTGGAGAAAAAAAGCGTCCCGTCTGCGATGTCGATGGTGCCTGCAAAGTATAGCCCGATTCGCGCTGGCCGCGCGCCTCAGGCGCGCCGCTGCATGCAGCGTTCACGATTGCTGCACTGCGAAGCGGCTGTTGAGCCACAAGGAAGAGATATGCGCCTGCGCAGTATTGCGCTCAACGCAGCGCCGGTGCCTGGGGGGATTAAATCTTCGAACTCTTCTGCAGGTGCTCGCGCCCGAGGTCCGTCAACTGCAGTCCGCCCTCGACGAGTTCCAGCGCGAGGCCGCATTCCACCAGGCGCTGATGCACGGCCGGCGGCACATCGGGTTTCTCCGGCGCGTCCGTCTTCAGCTTCTGCAGCCAGTCCAGTTCTTCCAGCGTGAGCTTGGGTTGCATGCGCCGCTCCCGTTCAATGGCGGTGCGCGGCCGCTGCGTCACCCGGTAGCCGCGGCACCGGCGGGCCGAACGGGCTGGACGCGCGGTCGAGAAGTTCGACACCCGATGCGGTTAAGGCCAACGCGCCTTCCGTTGACGGCGTCACCAGACCCAGCGCGTGCAGGCGCCCGGCGCCGGCCTCTGGAAACGCCGGCTTGCGCGGCGAGCCCGCGTCCAGCCGCCGCAGCAAGCCCAGTTCTTCGGCGCTCAATAAAGTGGTCATCGCACCCTCCCTCAGAGATGGCGGGAGGATGCCGCGCCGGCCGCAGGGCGGCTATCAGCGCCTTCCTACAGCGGACCGTGCCCTATGGCAGGCGTCATCCTGGAAAGCCAAACATGTTGGCCGGTTCGTCGGCCTGGGGCCGGTTGCGGGGGATGCGGTTCACCGCCGCGAGCACCGGCGGTGCCACGCGGTAGAGCAGGTTGCGGTGGGTCTCGCTCAGGGTCAGTCCCGCATGGGCGATGGCGGCGTCCACGATCGCGCGGGTGGGCGCATCGATGTCGACCTTCAGCGTTTCCGCCGGTGGCGCGGTCAGCACCGGCGCCTGGGCGCCCGGCGTGAGTTGCGGCCGGCGGCTGCGCCAGTCGGTCGCCTGTTCGTAAGCGTGGCCCGCGTTCAGCACGGTCGTATCGTTGAACGGCCGGCCGGCCAACTGCATCGCCAACGGTAGGCCATCGTCCGTGTAGCCATTGCACACCACCAGCGCGGGCCCGGCCGACACGCTGAACGGCGTGTAGATGTTCGGTTTCTCCCATTTGTCCGAAAAGCCCGAACCGACCAACGCATCAAGGCGTGCCGCCGGCGCGGCGCTTGCCGTCAGCAGCACATCGAACTCATCGTAGAGGGGCGCCATCTCGTCCACCATGCGTCGCCGTTCGCGCTGAGCCCGCACGTAGTCGGCGGCCGTGAACAGAAATCCCGGCAGGTTACGGCCCACGAAGTCCGCGCCGAAATCCTGCAGGCGCTCGCGCATCGCCTGCTCGTGGATGACCACCAGTTCCGCCTTGGCGATCACCATCTTCACGTCGTTATAGGCCTGGCGCGTGCGCATGCGTGCCTCGCCGATCGTCGCCCCCAGCTTCCGGAAGACGTCGATCGCGCTTTCCATCGCGCGGGCCATCGCGGGCGGCGTCGGCCCTTCCTCTTCCCAGAAGTGGCGCACGACGCCGATGCGCAAACCGCGGATGTCGCCCGTCAGCGCGGACATGTAATCCGGCACTGCGCGTTGCGTGCTCGTCGGGTCCTGCGGGTCATGACCCGCGATGCCCTGCAGCACGAGGGCGCAGTCCTCCACCGTCCACGCCAGCGGGCCGCAGTGGTCGAAGGTGAAAGAATTCGGGATCACGCCGTGCCGGCTGACCAGCCCGTAGGTGGGCTTGATGCCCGCGAGGCCGCACAGCGCCGCCGGTATGCGGATCGAGCCGCCCGTGTCGGTGCCCAGCGCCACCGGCATGAAGCCCGCCGCGACGGCGGCGCCCGAACCGGAACTCGAACCGCCCGTGAAGTGCGCCGTGTTCCAGGGGTTGCGCGCCGGCGGCCACGGCAGGTCGAGCGAAGGGCCGCCGCTCGCATACTCGTGCGTTGCGAGCTTGCCGAGCAGCACCGCGCCGGCGTCGAGCAGCCGTTGCGCAGCGGTGGCGTTCGTCTGCGGTATGTTGTGCAGGCCGAGCTTCGAATGCCCTGTGGTGAGGATGCCGGCGGTGTCGTAGATGTCCTTCAGGCCGAAGGGAATGCCATGCAGCGGCCCACGTCGGCGCCCCTTGGCGATCTCCGCCTCCGCCGTGCGCGCCTGCGCGAGCGCCCGCTCGTTGGTCCGCGTGATGAAGGCGTTCACCTGAGCGTCCAGCGCATCGGCGCGCGTCATCAGCGCCTGCGTGTATTCGACGGGAGACAGTTTCCGCGCGGCGATCAACCGGGTAGCTTCAGCGAGGGTGAGAAAGTGCAGTTCGGTGTGCATGCTTCATTTCGGTGAATGGTGGAGCGGTGGTGCATTGGAATGGTGCGCGCGGTGACGAGCATACGATCGCCGCATGATTTTCATTGTAATGGCCTGCTTCTCGCGACGATAATTGCGGCCACCGTTATTTTGCCGGAGTCACGTTGCATCATGAAAAAGTTATTGCCTCTGTTACTGATTTCCCTGTCGGCCGCGTCGTTGAGCGCCACTGTATCCGCGCAAACCTATCCGACCCGTCCCGTGCGCGCCATGGTGGGCTTTCTGCCGGGCGGCTCCACCGACATCCTGGTGCGGCTGGTGACGCC
>CAZXNF010000069.1:0-10896 GCA_964641785.1 uncultured Streptomycetaceae bacterium
GTCCTTCATCAGCGCGAAGGGCTTTTTCGCGATCAGCGACTAGTTCACCGTGTGAGTGTTCGACATCAGCAGCAGCGTGTAGCCGTCGGGGGGCGACTTGGCCGCGAGCTCGGTGCCAATGATCGAGCCCGCGCCGGGGCGGTTCTCGATCACGAAATTCTGGCCCATCGCTTCGGTCAGGCGCTGGCCGAGGAAACGCGCGTAGATGTCGGCCGGGCCGCCCGCCGCGAAGGGAACGATGATGCGCACCGGTTTGGAGGGATAGGCGGGTGTCTGTGCGACGGCTGACGCGGCGGCCAACGCCGTCAGCACCGCAGCGCTCGTAAGCAGGGATTTCATGTGGGGCCTCCTCGCATGTCTTGTTATCGCGCCGGACCGGCGCTGCGAGGGGCGAGTATCGAACGGGCCGGCGGCCCGGTCAACGCGGGGCGGCCGCCCCTGCGGCGGCTAGCGGGCGCCGGCGGCGCCGGTCGTGTCGCGGGCGCGGGCGGAACGGAAGGCCCACTGGAATTGCCGCTTGAGGAAATAGTCCGCGAGCGCGATCTGGTCGGCCATGGCTTCCGCAGCCATCGCACCGAGGTTGGTGTTCTCCAGCGCGAGCAGGGCGTCCACTTCGCCCTCCTGCGTGATCAGCCGCAGGCCCGCCTTGCGCGCGAGGCGCACCATGACCTTGTTTTCGGTCAGGCAGTGCATGAACAGCGTGCGGTAGCCGCGGTTCACCGCGGCGAGGCGGCCGCGCTCGAGCAGCGCCAGCCCGTAACCGCGCCCGCGATACACCGGGTCCACCGACAGGCCCAGTTCGGCGAAGCTCTTGTCGCGGTCCAGCGCCAGGTGCGCCATGCCGAGCAGTGTGAGGTCGGACCCGAGAGTGCCGAACACGTGGTCGTGCGCGAAGTCGATGTCGGCCACGTAATGCGCGAGCGCGGGATCGGTCATGTAGACGCCGAACCGCAGCCGCCGGTCCTCGTGGGACAGCCGCTGCAGGTGGGTGAGCATGGCGCCGCGCGCCGGGGCGCCCAGCTTCTGCACGATCGTCACGTTGGCGGGTGGGATGGTCATCGGGATTCCTTCGTTATCGGTAATGGTGCAATGCAATATATGGGTTTGAGAGCAATTTCGCAAGCGCAGAAAAGACCATCAACATGAAATTTTTATGATTGGCGTCAGGGTGTTACCTGCAGCCTGGTCAAACGTTCGTCAGGTCAGAACGAGTGCGTGATTTACCGCCATGAACCAATACGGGCGCAGGCTGGCTGCGGCGGGGGCCCGGTGGCGGTGCGCTAAACTTCGCTCATGTCCAAGGGCTTCGCCGCGCTGATGCCGGTGCGCGCCGGCGAATGGCGCGCGGTGGGCTTCGCTTTCGCCTGGTTCTACTGCCTGCTCGCCGGCTATTACGTGCTGCGCCCGGTGCGCGACGCCCTCGGCATTGCCGGCGGCGTGGACCGGCTGCCGTGGCTCTTCACTGCCACTTTCATCGCCATGCTCGCGCTCACGCCGGTCTTCGGCTGGCTCACGTCCCATCTGCCGCGGCGCCGCTTCCTGCCCGCGGTCTACATCTTCTTCGGCCTCAATCTTGCGGGCTTCTACGCGCTGATCGCGGCCGAGGTCGCGCCGCAGGCGACCGCCGACGCGTTTTTTGTCTGGGTCAGCGTGTTCAACCTGTTCGTGGTGTCGGTGTTCTGGAGTTTCATGGTGGACCTGTTCTCCGAGGCGCAGGGCGCGCGCCTGTTCGGCCTGATCGCGGCCGGCGGCAGCGCCGGCGCGCTGACCGGCCCGCTGCTGACCGCGCTGTTCGTGAATACCCTGGGCACCGCCAACCTGCTGCTGGTGTCGGCGGGGTTTCTCGGACTGGCGCTGGTGTGCCTCTACTGTCTGCTGCCGTGCCGTCCGGCCCCCACCCGCGGCACTACGATAGCGCCCGGGAACGAAGCCCCGATCGGCGGGTCCATGTGGGGCGGTCTGACCGCCGTCGCCAGGTCCCCTTACCTGCTCGGCGTCTGCCTGTACCTGCTCCTTCACTCGGCCCTGTTCACGATGCTCTATTTCGAAACCGCGACGCTCGCGCTGGACGCATACCCCGGGCGCGAGAGCCGCATCGGGTTCTTCGCGCGCATCGATCTCGCCGTCAACCTGCTCACTGCCGTCCTGCAACTGGGCCTGACCGCGCGCCTGCTCCGCTGGCTCGGCGTGGCCGGCACCCTCGCCATCCTGCCCGCGCTGTCGGTGGCGGGGTTCATCGTGCTCGCGCTGTTTCCGGTATTCGCGGTCGTCGTCGGCTTCCAGATCGTGCGCCGCGCCGGCGAATACGCGCTGGCGAAGCCGGCGCGCGAGCTGCTGTTCTCGGTGCTCGGCCGCGAGGACAAGTACAAGGCGAAGAACTTCATCGACACCGTGGTCTTTCGCGGCGCTGACACCGCCAGCGGCTGGCTGTACCAAGCGATCAAGCCACTCGCGTTGTCGCTGTCCACGCTGTCGTGGCTGGCGGCGCCGCTGGCCGCGGGCTGGGCGCTGCTCGCACTTGCGCTCGGTCGCCATCAGCGCCGGCTCGCCGCCACGCGGAGCGCGACATGAAACGCGCGCTCATCGCGGGCCTGCTGGCGGTGCTGGCCGCGATCGCCGGCTGCAGCACCATCCGCTTCGGCTACAACCAGGCCGACACGATCGTCGTCTACATGACGAACGAGTACTTCGATCTCGACAGGGCCCAGGAACAGGAATTCCGCCAGCGGCTTGACCGCTTCCTCGCCTGGCACCGCCGCACGCAATTGCCCGATTACGTGCGTTTCGCGACCGAGGCGCGCACGCGGCTCGAACGCGGGCCCGTGCGCGCCGATGTGTACTGGTTCGTGGACGGTCTGCGGGACCGCTACCGCACCATGGTGCGCCAGACCTTCGACGACGCCGTGGCAGTCGCCGTCACCCTGACGCCCGAACAGCTCCATCACCTGCAGCGCCAGCTCGACAAGGACAACGCGAAGTTCGTGAAGGAAACCGGCCTCGAGCGCGGCATCGAGGAACGCAAACGCGCGCAGTTGAAAAAAACGCTCGCCCAGACGAAGGACTGGGCGGGCGACGTCAACCGCGACCAGGAGGTCCGCCTGCGCGAGGTGGTCTTCGCCATGCCCCTCGTCAATCACCTGCGCTTTGATGACCGCCGACGGCGCCAGAACGAACTGATCGAGATCCTCAAGCTGCGCCACGACCGCGCGCAGTTCGCGCCGCGGCTGCGCGCCTGGCTGCTCGAGTGGGAGGCGGGGCGCAGCGCGGAATACGAAAAAGTGGTCACCGTCGCCTACGAGGAACGCGCGCAGGGCTTCGTCACCACCTGGAACCTGTTCACGCCGGCGCAACGGACGCACGCGATCAAGCGCCTGCAGGGTTATATCGACGATCTGAACGCGTTGACGGGGACACCCGCCAAGGGAGCGATCTGATGCCCGTACCGCCCTCCAAGCTGCCGCACGTCGGCACCACGATCTTCACCGTCATGTCGGGACTTGCCGCGCAGCACGGCGCGATCAATTTGTCGCAGGGCTTCCCGGACTTCGACTGCGCGCCGAAGCTGCGCGAACTGGTCACCAAATACTTCAACGCCGGCCTCAACCAGTACCCGCCGATGGCCGGCATCCCGAAACTGCGCGAGGCCATCGCGGAGAAAGTGGTGGCGCTGTACGGTGCGGCCTACGATCCGGATACCGAAGTGACGGTGGTCCCGGGCGCGACTTACGGAATCTTCACCGCGGTGACGGCGTTCGTGCGGCCCGGCGACGAGGTGATCGTGTTCGAGCCGACCTACGACAGCTACGTACCGGCGATCGAGGTCAACGGCGGCACGCCGGTGCCGGTGCGCCTGCGCTACCCCGACTACAGCATAGACTGGGAAGCGGTGCGCGCGGCGATCACGCCGAAGACGCGCATGATCCTCGTCAACACGCCGAACAATCCGACCACCAGCGTGTTTTCCGCCGAGGACATGGGCCTGCTGGAAAACCTGCTGCGCGGCACCGGCATCGTGGTGGTGAGCGACGAAGTCTACGAGCACATCGTGTTCGACGGCCACGCCCACCAGAGCGTCGCGCGCTTTCCGGAACTCGCCGCCCGCAGCCTGGTCGTGTCCTCCTTCGGCAAGACCTACCACGTCACCGGCTGGAAAACGGGCTACGTGCTGGGGCCGCGCGACCTCATGGCCGAGTTCCGCAAGGTGCACCAGTTCAACGCCTTCGTCGCCAACGGTCCGCTGCAGTACGTGCTGGCCGAATACCTGCAGGACAAGGACGCCTATCTCGAACTCGCGGCGTTCTACCAGCAAAAGCGCGACTTGTTCGTGGCGGGCGTTGCGGGCTCGCGCTTCCGCTTGCTGCCCTCGCGCGGCACCTTCTTCCAGAACCTGGCCTACGACGCGATTTCGGACGAAAAGGACACCGATCTTGCCGTGCGGCTGACGAAGGAGAAGGGCATCGCGTCGATTCCGCTGTCGGCCTTCTACCGCGACGGGCACTGCGATCGCGTGCTGCGCTTCTGTTTCGCGAAGTCCGCGGAAACCCTGGCGCGGGGGACCGAAATCCTGCGTTCGATCTGACCGGCGCGCAGCGCTGGCGCCTCCCGCGGGCTGCCCTTAGAATGGCGCCCCTGCATTGCCCCAACCCCGCTTGAGGAGGATGTCATGAACCACCCCCTGTCGCCCGCCCGTCTGGCCGTCGGCGCGATCATCGCCCTGGCCGCCCCGCTCGCCTGGAGCCAAGCCTATCCGGCCAAAACGGTCCGCCTGATCGCCCCGTTCGCCCCTGGCGGCGGCACCGACTTCATCGCCCGCGTCGCGGCCACCAAGCTGACGGAAGCACTCGGCCAGCAGTTCATCGTGGACAACCGGCCCGGCGCCGGCGGTTCGCTCGGGGCGGAACTGGGCGCCAAGGCCTTGCCCGACGGCTACACGCTGACGGTCATCGCCGGAAGCTACGCAGTGAATCCCAGCCTCTTCAAGCTGGCCTTCGATCCGGCCAACGACATCACGCCCATCATCCAGCTCTCGCAAGGCCCGTTCCTGATCGTCAGCCACCCCGCGCTACCGATCAAGAACATCAAGGACCTCGTCGCGCTGGCCAAGGCCAAGCCGGACGGTCTGATCTATGCGTCCAGCGGCACCGGCAGCATCGTGCACCTCGCCACGGCGCTGTTTGCCGACATGGCGGGCCTCAAGATGATCCACGTCCCGTACAAGGGCACCGGCCCGGCCATCACCGACACTATCGCCGGCCAGACGCAGCTCCTGTGGGGCAGCGTGGCGGCGACGCTCCCGCAGGTGAAGAACGGGCGGTTGAAGGGCATTGCCGTCTCCACCGCGAAACGCATCGATGCCCTGCCCGACACGCCGACGGTCATGGAATCCGGCGTGCCCAGCCTCAAGGGCTACGACGTGATCCTGTGGCACGGGATCATCGGACCCAAAAACCTGCCCAAGCCGATCGTGGACCGCCTCAACACGGAACTGAACAAGATCCTGCAGAACAAGGACATGCAGGACAAGCTGCAGGGCGACGGCGTCTCCGCCGCCGGCGGCACGCCGGAGCAATTCGGCAACACGATCCGCAAGGACATCGACACCTGGCGCAAGATCGTGCAGAAAGCTGGCGTCAAGGCGGAGTAAGCGGCGCCGCATGGGGGATGAGGCGGAGGGATGAGGGGTAAACGCCGCTTAAGTGCGCTGGCAGCGGCGCTGGCGGCTTTCTTCCTCTGCAGTGCTGCCGCCGGTGCGGCCGAGCCGAAATCCGACCCGGGCCTGCGCAAGAGCTGGCGGATCGACGTCGACAGCGACGGCCGCCCCGAAACGCTCACGTATTCCCTCGCCCGCCAGGGCGACCGCTACCGCGCCGCCCTCATCATCCGTGGCGACCGCGGCGTGCTGTGGTCCAAGCGCTGGTCGATGACCGTGGCCGACCTCAACGAACTGCTGACGGAGGAAGGCGACATCCCGGCCAGCGAATGGGTCGAACGCTTCTATGGCGGCGGCCTGCGCAACGGGGTCATGCTGGAACGCCGCAAGCTCAAGTCCGGCGACCTCGATCCGCAGTTCATGGACGACGCGGCGCGCCAGGCGAAGATTCCGGCGTCCGCGGTGGAGAAGGCCATCCTGCGCGAGAAGGCCAACCTGGTACTGAACTACCGCGCGAGCTGGCGCGAGGACCTGATCGAACTCGTCTACGTGCCGGAGCTGAAACGCTTCGTGCGTTATTCGCCGGGGCCGTACTAGCCGTTACTAGACAGCGGCCGCCGTCGGCACGAAATGCGCGTAGGCGACGAGGACGCCCGCACACACCACCAGCATTACGAAACTGAACTTTCGGTTCGCCGCAAGCATCGCGCGCAGCGACACGCCGTGCCGCGCGCGCAGCGCGAGCAGGGTGTTCGACATCGGGCAGGCCGGCAGCCCGATCGCCCAGCCCATGATGCAGGTCATCGCCAGCAGGTTCGGATCAGGGTTGAGCGGCGCGATCCACGGCCCCAGCACGGATACCGGGATGATCGGGTGAAAACCCAGCCATGCGCCGAAGACGATCAGCGCGAGGGTCAGCGCGGCCTCGACGCCGCCGAAGCGGGTGAAGGGCAGCGCGAGGTCCAGCCACGCGATCACGCCCGCCATGCCCGCCGAGAGCACGCCCGCCGCGATGAACAGCGCCATCTCGCCGCCCATTTCCGGAATCCGCGTTTCCACCAGCATCCGCATGCGCGCGGGCGCACGGTTGCCGTCGGTGGCAAGCAAGGTGAGGAAGGTGACGAGCGGGGCCAGCGCCGCGATGATCGCTAGCACCGACCACTGCGGCGCCACCGCGTGCACCAGCAGCACACTGGCCGCCAGCACGGCCGGCACCCACAGCGCGTCGAGCCGCAGCGGATAGCCCTCGAACTCGCGCGCGTGGCCGTAGCGCGCGGAGGACAGGGTCGCCCAAGTCAGCGCCAGCGCGAGCAGCGTGAGCGGAACGCCGATCGCCATCACCACCAGCAGGTTGGTACGCGGCGCAAAGGTGAGCGCCACCGCCATCGAGCCGTAGAACGGCGACCACATGGCGCCGATGATGAAGGCCTGCGACAGACCGACCGCCTGTTCCAGCGCGAGCGGACGCCGCGCCGCGAGGCGCTCCGCGAAAATCGCCACCGCGGAATAGTTGATGACCGCGCCGAACAGGTGCACGCCGGCGAGCGTGTTCGCCAGCGCGCGCGGCCCCTTCTCCAGCCGCTCGCCTTCGGCCGGACGGCCGGTGATGAGCTGCAGGAAGGACACCGCAACCAGCATGCCGGTCAGCGGCGTGTTCTGCGACAGTGCGCGCGCGATGAGGCCGCCCGCACCCGCTACCATGCCGGCCACGATACCGACCGTGCCCGCGAGCGTGAGCGCGAGGACCACCGCTTTCTGGCGGAACGCGAAGCGCGGCCAGAACAACGCCACCGCGGCCCATGCGATGACGCCGGTGAACCAGTCAGGGTAGGCGGGAAAGAACTCCGCGAGGATGACCAGCGCGACGACCGCGACGAGCAGCCACGCGCCGAGGCGCGCGGAAAGGGGAATGGCGATGGACGGCGCGGGCGCGCCGGTCACGGCGCGAGCCGCTCGATGCGCCAGCCGGCGCCATGTCTGCGGTAAACGAGGCGGTCGTGCAGCCGGCTCGGCCGACCCTGCCAGAACTCGACCGCCTCCGGGATCAGCCGGTAGCCGCCCCAGTGCGACGGCCGCGGCACCTCCGCCGGATAACGCTGCACAGTCTCCGCAAGCCGCGTCTCGATGACTTCGCGGCCGGCGATGACCTGGCTCTGCGGCGAGGCCCAGGCGCCTTGCCGCGCGTCGAGCGGGCGCGTGGCGAAGTAGGCATCGGATTCCGCCGCGCTCACCTTCTCGACGCGGCCGTCGATGCGCACCTGGCGCTCGAGGGGACTCCAATGGAACAGCAGGCAGGCGCGGGCATTGGCAGCGAGTTCCCGCGCCTTGCGGCTCTCGTAGTTGGTAAAGAACACAAAACCGCGGTCGTCAGTGCCCTTCAAGAGCAGCGTGCGCGCCGTAGGCTGGCCGTCATCGGAAACAGTGGCGACCGTCATGGCGTTGGCCTGCGGCAACTCCGCTGCCACCGCCTCGTCGAACCAGTGGTTGAACTGCGCGAGCGGATCGGGCCGCGCGTCTTTCTCTTCCAGCGTCGCGCGGGAATAATCGACGCGCAGGGCCTGATACTTGGCGTGATCCATAGCCGCTACAGTACGCCCGACTGGCCGCCGTCCACATTGATGCAGGTGCCCGTCACGTAGCTCGCGGCATCCGAGGCGAGGAACGCGATGACGCTCGCGACCTCTTCCGCCTCGCCCATCCGGCCCATCGGTATGGTTTTGCCGGTCTTCTCGTAATGTTCCTCGACGGAAATACCGCTCTTCTCGGCGCGGCGCACCTGCTGCATGGACTTGATCTTGCCGACCGCCACGACGTTGACGAGGATGTTGTCGGCCGCATATTCCTTGGACAGGCCCTTCGCCAGCGCCAGCCCGGCGGCGCGGCTGACGGTCGTAGGGAACTGCGCCGCGCCCGGCTGCTTGGCGCCGACCATGTTGAGGTTGATGATGCGGCCGCCGCCCTGTTTCTTCATGTACGGTGCCGCCGCGCGCGTGGTGCGGATCTGCGCGAACACTTTCACCGCGATGTCCTGCTCGAACGCGGCGTCAGTGACGGTGGCGAAGGCGGCCTGGCCTGAGCCGCCGGCGTTGTTGACCAGCACGTCGATGCGGCCGTAGCGCTTGACCGTCTCCTCAATGAAACGCTCCATCTCGCCCGGCTTGGTGGCGTCGGCGGCGATTTCAAGGATCTCCGCGCCGGTCTTCTTGCGGATCTCGTCCGCAGTGGCCTTCAGCACATCGGGACGGCGCGCGCAGAGCGCGAGTTTCGAGCCTTCTTCCGCAAACCGGAACGCGGTGGCGCGCCCGATGCCCTGGCTGCCGCCGGTGATGGCGACAACTTTGCCTTTCAGTCCCCACTCCATGGTATTTCCTTCGTGTGTATGTTCTTGGACGTTGGCCCGCGCTTCAGCCCAGGGCCCGCGCGCCCGACTTTCGCGCGCAGCAGCTATGATAGCCGCAAACCGCGTGCCATCCACGCGCTCCACTCCTGGAAAGCGAACGCATGAAAATCACCCGTATCGAAACCTTCCTGCTCAAGGTCCCCTACGAGATGGGCGGTCCGCATCCGCAGTTCGGCGGCAAGCCGCGCACGACCATGGACATCCTTGCGCTCAGGGTGGACACCGATGCCGGCATTTCCGGCTGGGGCGAGGCCTTCGGCGGCCCGACGGCACCGGCCACGCGCCTGGTGATCGAGCAGCAGGTCGCGCCCCTCGCCATCGGCCGCGATGCCACCGCCATTGAGGCGCTGATGAGCGAACTCGCGCGCAAGCTGCAGAACTTCGGCCGGGGTGGCCCGGTCACCTTCGCGCTGTCGGGCCTCGACATCGCGCTGTGGGACCTTGCGGGCAAGGCGGCCGGCCTGCCGCTGCACCGCCTGCTCGGCGGCGCCGTGCGGCGCGAGATCACCGCCTACGCGAGCCTGCTGCAGTACCACGACGCGGCGCTGGTCGAGAAGAACGCCGCCCAAGCGGTCGCCGAAGGTTTCCGCCACCTGAAGCTGCACGAGAAGACCGTGGCCGACGTCGCCGCCGGCCGCAAGGGCGCCGGCGACGGCGTGCCGATGATGGTGGACACGAACTGCCCGTGGAATGTCGGCGAGGCCATCGCCATGGCGCGCGCGCTCGCGCCCTTCGAGCCCACATGGATCGAGGAACCGGTGTGGCCGCCGGAGGACTTCGCGGGCCTCGCGCAGGTGCGGCGCGCAACCCCCATCCTGATCGCCGCGGGCGAAAACGCGCGCACGCTGCTGGATCTCAAGCTGATGCTGGAGGCGGGCGCGGTGTCTGTCGTCCAGCCCAGCATCGCGAAGATGGGTGGCATCACCGAAATGCGCAAGGTCATGACGCTGGCGGAAGCCTTCAACGTGCGGCTGGTGCCGCACTGCACCTACTTCGGCCCGGCGGCACTCGCCACCATGCACATCCTGTCCACCGCGACGGCGACGCCGCTGCTGGAACGCTTCTACTGCACGCTGGAGGCGAGTCCCTTCGGCGAGGCGCTGCTGCCGCAGAACGGCCGCGTGCAGGTGCCGGACGGTCCGGGGCTGGGCGTGGAGCCGGATCCGGAACTGCTGGCGCGCTACAACGTCAGTACTGAAAGCGATTGACCGCCTAGGCGCCAAGGAGAGGCGAGAGGCGATAGACGATAGAGAGCGAAGTCAGATCCGGTTGCTGCGACTTTTCGTTTTTTCGTCTATCGCCTATCGTCTCTCGTCTCTCGTCTCTCGCTTTTTGTTGTTCCTCCTGGCGTCTTTGGCACCTTGGCGGCAAAACCTGACTTACTCCAGCTTCGCCCCCGTCTCCCGTACCGCCTTCTCCCAGCGCGCAAGCTCGGCCTTGAGGAAGCCGCCGAACTCCGCCGCCGTCATGCCCGACAGTCCACCCTCGAAGTGCATCTGCGCGAGCGATTCGCGCACTTCCGGCGTCTGCAGGGTGCGCGTCATGGCCTGGTTGAGTCGGGCCACGATCGCCGGCGGCACGCCCGCCGGTGCCACCATGCCCCAGAAGCCGCTCGCGGTCACTTCGCGGTTACCGGCCTCGGCCAGTGTCGGCACGTCTGGCAACTGCGCGTAGCGGCGCGTGCCGGTCACGGCCAGCGCCCGCGCGCGGCCGGCCTTGATCTGCGTGAACATGAGGGGCAGCGTGGCGAAGGAGGCATTGACCTCGCCGCCGACCAGGGCCGCGGCGGAGGGCGCGCCGCCCTTGTAGGGCACCTGCAGGATCTCGATGCCGGCGGCCTTGCGGA
>CAZXNF010000070.1:0-10859 GCA_964641785.1 uncultured Streptomycetaceae bacterium
GCGACTGGCAGCCGGCGCAGCGCCCGTCCTGGAACTATCGGAAAGAGGATGGCGGCGGGGTCATTCTGGACATGGTGTGCCACTGGCGCTACGTGCTCGACAACCTGTTCGGCGAGGTGCGCGCGGTGTCGTGCCTGGGCACCACGCACATCCCCACCCGCTGGGACGAGCACGGCAAGCGCTACGACGCGACAGCCGACGATGCCGCGTATGCGACCTTCGAGCTCGAAGGCGGGGTCATCGCGCACTTCAACAGCGCATGGTGCGTGCGCGTGCGCCGCGACGATCTGCTGACCCTGCAGGTCGACGGGACCCATGGCTCTGCGGTTGCCGGCCTGCGGCGATGCTACACGCAGGCGCGCGTCAATACGCCCAAGCCGGTGTGGAACCCCGACATCGCGCAGCCCATCGATTTCTTCGATAACTGGGAGGAAGTGCCGGACAACGTGGCCTACGACAACGCGTTCAAGGTCGAGTGGGAGCTGTTTCTGAAACACGTCGCGGGCGAGGGCGACTTCCGCTGGAACCTGCTGGAAGGCGCCAAGGGCCTGCAGCTCGTCGATCTCGCGCTGAAGAGCTGGTCGCAGCGCCAGTGGATGCCGGTGCCGGCGCTCGAAGTGCCGCGCGACCAGGCCGCCGCACGATGAAACGCGACGCGAGCCTCACGATCCTGCTGCCCGTGGCGGGCGGCGGGATCGCGTCCCACCCGATGCGCGCGCCGCGCGCGTTCGCGCCGCCCGACCGTCCGTTCAACCGGATCGCGCTCGCGGCGGCGCACGTCGTCGCGGATCCGCTGTCCGCGCGCGACCCGTGGCTGGCAGCAGCGATCGACTGGGACGCAACCATGGCGTTCCGCCGCCACCTGTGGTCGTACGGCTTCGGTGTCGCCGAGGCCATGGATACCGCGCAGCGTGGCACGGGCCTCGACTGGCCGCATGCGCTGGAACTCATCAAGCGCACACTGGCCGAGGCGCGCGGGGTGAAAGGCGCGCAGGTGGTCTCCGGCGCCGGAACGGACCAGCTGGCCCCGGATGCCGGCGTCACCATTGCCCAGGTGATCGCGGCCTACGAAGAACAATGCGCGGCGATCGAGCAGTTGGGCGGGCGCCTCATCCTCATGGCGAGTCGCGCGCTCGCCGCCTGCGCGCAATCTCCGGATGACTATGGGCGGGTCTACGACCGTATTCTCGGGCAGGTGCGGGAACCGGTGATCCTCCATTGGCTGGGCGACATGTTCGATCCGGCACTCGCGGGATACTGGGGCCACCGCGACGCCGCCCACGGCATGGAAGTCTGTCTCGACGTGATCCACCGTCATGCGGGCAAGTTGGACGGCATCAAGATCTCGCTCCTCGACAAGGAGCAGGAGATCGCGATGCGCCGGCGGCTGCCGCCCGGCGTGCGCATGTATACCGGCGATGATTTCAATTTCGCGGAACTGATCGCGGGCGACGCACACGGCTATTCGCATGCGCTGCTGGGGATACTGGATGCGATCGCGCCGGCGGCCTCGCAGGCGTTGCTGGCGCTGGCCGCGAACGACCGCGCGGCCTATGACGAGGTGCTGGCGCCGACGGTGCCCTTGTCGCGCCACATCTTCAGCGCGCCCACCCGTTTCTACAAGACCGGCATCGTGTTCCTCGCCTGGCTCAACGGCCACCAGCGGCATTTCGTCATGGTCGGCGGACAGCAGAGCACGCGCCACGTGCTTCATCTCGCGGAGCTCTTTCGCCTGGCGGACGCGGCCGGCCTGCTGCGCGACCCGGGCCTGGCCGTTGCGCGCATGCGGCAGTTGCTGGCCGTGCACGGCGTCGACGCGTGAGCCGTCCCGCCACCCGGGAACTGCTCGCGCTCAACACCGCGACAGTGCGCGAGCAGTGGACGCTGCCCGAAGCGATCGAGGGCTGCGCGCGCGCGGGCATCCGCGGCATCGCGCCGTGGCGGGACCAGCTCGCGGAGTACGGCACTGCCAACGCGGCGCGCCTGCTCCGCGCGCACGGACTCGACGTAACTGGTTTATGCCGGGGCGGGATGTTTCCAGCGGCGGATGCGGCCGGACGACAGCGCGCGCTCGATGACAATCGCCGGGCCGTCGATGAAGCTGTGGCGATCGCTGCGCGCTGTCTCGTGCTGGTGGTCGGCGGACTGCCGCCGGGCTCGCGCGATCTGGCCGGCGCCCGGGGCCAGGTGAGCGACGGCATCGGCGCCCTGCTCGAATACGCGCGCAGCGCCGGCATGCCGCTCGCCATCGAACCCCTGCACCCCATGTATGCCGCCGACCGCGCCTGCGTGAACACGCTGGCGCAGGCCAATGACCTGTGCGACGAGTTCGGCGCGGGACTCGGCATCGCCCTCGATGTTTATCACGTGTGGTGGGATCCGGCGCTCGCAGCGGAGATCCGCCGCGCGGGGCGGTCGCGTCTGCTCGCGTTTCACCTCTGCGACTGGCTCGTCCCCACCCGCGATCTGCTCACCGACCGGGGCATGATGGGCGACGGCGTGATCGACATCGCGCAGATCCGCGGCTGGGTCGAAGCGGCGGGTTACGACGGGTACTGCGAAGTCGAGATTTTTTCCCGCGACTGGTGGGCCCGGCCCGGCGATGAAGTGCTGCGCGTGTGCTGCGAGCGCATCCTGCGCTGCTGAAAATACGCCTCTCCGCGCGCACGGCGGCGCCGGGGCGCCTTAACGCTCCTTACGCACCTTGCGCCGCCCGTGAAAACGCCTCGAGCACCCGCTTTTCGTGCGCCAGCACCTTCTGCACGCTGGCGCGGCTTTCCACGCGCGCGAAATGATCGTGGCAGGCCTTGAACGTCGACAGGTCGAGCTTGAACGAGAGCGCGCGCCGGAAACACCAGTAGAAGTACACGTCCGGCGCGGTGAAGTGCTCGAAGAACCACTCGCGCCCGGCAAGCTTTTCCTCCGCGATCGCGAAATCCGCGAACAGGAACCGGTTGCCGACGCGCTTCACGCTTTCCGCGGAGCCCGGCAGGTCGCAGTAGTTCTCCGGCCGCGCGTTCGGCGTCAGGTGCGGATGGATGGTGGAGGCGAACCACGCCATCAGCGAGACTGCCTTGATTTCCTCCAGCGGATCAGCGAGCAGCAGTTTCGCCTGCGGGAACTGCCGTGCGATCCAGAGCTGGATCGCCACGTTCTCGGTCAGCGGAAAGCCGTCGATGACCAGCACCGGCACTTTGTGTTTGGGGTTGAGCCGCAGGAACTCAGAGGTCTTGTGCTGGTTGGTGCGGGTGTTGAGGTCCACGACCTCGAAGTCGGTCCCGGCCTCGGTCAGGGTGACGTAGGGCACCAGCGCGCAGGTCATGGGGGCGTAATACAGGGTGAGTTTCATTGTTGCTCCTCCAGTGGCGAATGGTGCAAAAAACCGCGCCACATTGCAAACAAAAGTGCCGGGAACGGCACCCTTTCGCCGGGGTCTGCCCGCCCGCCGGCGGTCAGCGCCCGAAGAACTTCCTGACCGTGTCGTCGGCGACCGCCTGCAGGAAGGCGGCGTCTTCCTTGCCCACTCTGCCGTAGTAGTCGTAGGCATTGCCTACCGGCGATTTCCCGTAGAGGCTGGCGTAGACCGTGCAGGCCGCGAGATACACGCCAAGCTCCGTGGGATGGCTGCCGTCGTAGTCGTGGTGCAGCTTGATCGCCGGCCGTCGCCGATAAGCCTCCTCGAACGCGAGACCCGCCGGGATGACCAGCGCGCCGATCTCATTGCCGACGGAGACGTACATGTCTTCGGTCTTGCGCATCATGTCGGGGCCTGCCGATCGGCTCGGTTTGACGTGTGCCTGTGTCATATACAGGGCGGTCGCGCCGCCGCGTTTCCGGATGACCCCGTCGAATTCGATCACCGCCCGGCGGAACTCCGTGCGGCTTGCATCGGACAAGGCATCGGTGCTCTCGCCGGCGAGGATCACCACGTCCCAGGGTTCCTTGACACCCAGCTTGCCCGGCTCGGTCAGTGACTCGATGCTGTGGTGGGAGAGCGGAGAACCGGCGATGGTGGCCGCCTTGTATTGGAAGGGCTTGGCCCAAGCGGGATCGGCGGCCAGCGCGATACGCCGCGTGTAGAAATGCACGCTGCCGCTGTAGAAGAAGTAGCTGTTGCCCACGAACAGGACGCGCTTCGGCGTATCGATCGGCGGCGTCTTGACGATGGGGCTGGCGGCCTGGGCCGCCGCGGCGCCGAGAAACAACGCGACAGCAAGTATCAGGGAATGCACAACGGAGGTGATGTGGCATCGCATAACTAACGTCCTTTCGTCGGCTATCTACTCAACCGGCACGCGCTGTTGCAGATCGTGCGCGGCAACCCGCGCCACCCCCGCCATCTCCCTTGCCATGATCGCGCTACGCCCGGTGTAGCGGGCCGGGTCGAGCGCCTCGCGCAGTGCACGCTCATCGACCGCTGCGCGGATTTCCGGCTTGCACAGCAGAAGATCCTCGAGACTCCCGCCAGCCTCCGCAAGTTCGGCCATTGCGTGATGCAGCAGATCGTGCGCGCGGGTGCGTCCCAGCACGGGCGCCAGCGTCATCATGGCATTTTCCGCGGCGATGACCGATGCCGACAGGTCCAGATTGCGCTGCATCCGCTCCGGCACAAGGCGGATACAGCCGAGCAACTCGTCCATTTCATCGATCAGTTCGTAAGCCATCGGGCAGATGCTGTCCATCAATCCGTAGAGCATCTGGTTGTTGGCCGCGTCGCCTTCGTGCGTGGGTTGCATGGCTTCGAGCGCCAGTGGCGCCTGGCTGCGCAGCCGGGCGGCCAGCGCGATCACCTGCACCGCGACCTTGGAATTGACCTTGTGGGGCATGGTGCTGGAACCGACGACCTCGTCGCCGAGCTGTTCGTAGACTTCGCCGAACTCGTCCGCCATGAGCGCATAGAGCTCGCGGGCGATTTTCGAACAGGTGGCACTGAACAGCGCCAGCAGCAGCACATATTCGGCAACGTGGTCGGTGCCGGCGCGCGACGGCACGGCCATGGGGAACAGTCCCAGCCGTTGCGACAGGCGGCGGTTGATCTCGGGCCCGTGATCCCCGAATGCGTGCATGGCCCCGATCGCACCGCCCCACAGCGAGAGAAACACCCGCGGCTCTGCGCCAACCAGGCGATCGCGATGGCGCAGCAGCTCCTCGATCCATGCCGCGACCTTGAAGCCGAAGGTGATTGGCAGCGCGTGCCGGTGGTTGGTGCGGCCGGCCATGAGCGTCTCCGCGCCCGACTCCGCCAGGTTGGCAAGCTTTTCCATGACGTCACCGAACCGCACCATGAAGGCGTCGTGCGCGCGGCGCATGAGTACCGTGCGCCCGGTTTGCAGCACGTTCTGCGTGGTGGCGCCCCAATGCACGTAACCGCCGGCATCCTCTGCACAGGCGTTGCCCAGCGCGCGCACCAGGGAGAGGATGGGCGCGCGCGTGCGCGCGATGTCAGCGGCGAGAGCCTCCTCGTCGATCGCTGCGAAATTGGCCTTACCGCGGATTTCCGCGGCCGCGGCGGCCGGGATGAGGCCGAGTTCGGCCTGCACTTCGGCGAGCACCGCTTCCACGTCCAGCCAGGATTGCCACAGGCTGGGACGCGCGAACAAGGCGCGGATGTCGGCGAGTTCGGGCCGGACCGGGTGGGATATCACTGCAGCAATGCGATGACGGGTATCGTGAATGGTGCGCAAACACCACGGCTGAATCGGCGCGCTTCCCTATCCGCCCGCGTTCAATTGATCTTGGCGCGTTTGACGACGTCCGCCCACTTGGCGGTTTCCTTGCGCACCAGCGCCGCGAACTGCTCAGGCGTGCTGGCCACCGGCTCGGCGCCGAGCGCAGCGTAGCGCTCGTTGACAAAGGATGACTTTGCCGCCGTCTGCATTTCCGCGTTGAGCCGGAGGACGATCGCCTGTGGCGTGCCGGTGGGCGCAATAATGCCGCCCCAAGTGGTGACTTCGAAGCCCGGCACGCCCGACTCCGCCACGGTGGGGATCTCCGGGAAGGCCTTGGCCCGCTTCAGCCCGGTAACGGCGAGGCCGCGCAGCCGTCCGGATTTGACGTTGGGCGACACGCCGTTGATGGGATCGAAGATGAGCTGGACGTTGCCGGACATGACGTCGATCGCGGCCTGGGCACCACCTTTGTAGGGGACGTGCAGGATGTTGATGCCGCTCTTCATCCCAAAATATTCGCCCGCGAGGTGGCCGATGGTCCCAGTGCCCGCGGAGCCGTAAGTCAGCTGGCCGGGCTTGGCCCTCGCAAGGGCGATCAGCTCCTTCACGGTTTTAACCGGCAAGGTCGGCGAGACGGCCATCATGAGCGGCGCGTCCACGGCCTGCGAGATAAACACAAAATCCTTGTCGACGTCGTAAGGCAGATTGGGCGTGACGCTGCGGTTGATGGCGAGCGGACCGGCCCCCGCATAGCCGATGGTGTAGCCGTCGGCCGCGGATTTTGCGAGTTGCTGCATGCCGATCGCGCCGCCGGCGCCGGGACGATTGTCGGGGATGACTTGCTGCCCCATCTGCTTGCTCAGTTCCACGGCGTAAAGCCGCGCCGAGGTATCAGTGGCGCTACCGGACGCAAACGGGATGATCAGCCGGATCGGCCGGTCGGGATATTCCGCGGCGGCGACAGCGAACGTCGACAGCAAAACGGCCGCACAGCAGGCGGAACAGGTGACGGGGGATGTCATGTCAGGCTCTCCTCGAAAGTGGTGGTCCGCTGCGGCTGTTGTTGTCTGCCGGTCGGTCGGATCGGATCGGATTCTGGAATCGAGTCTAGACAAGCCACGTTTTGGAGAATTAGAATTAATGTGACTTTATTTCAAATTTTCCGCATGGTCAGTTAATATTACTTACTAATCAAAGCATTACAATACCGGACTACTGCTTTGAACATCCGCGCACTCCGCCTGTTTCGCCTGGTGGTAACGACCGGCTCCCTGACGGCTGCGGCCGACAGCATGAGCCTGAGCGCATCGGCGGCCAGCCGTCTGATCGCCCTCCTCGAGGCGGAAACGAAGCTGCGGCTGTTCAACCGCACCCGCCGCCGCCTCGCACTGACCCGCGAGGGTGAGTCCTTCTACCGGGATGCCGAACACATCCTCGCCGGCTTCGACGAGATCCCGCGCATCGCCGCCGATATCCGTTCGCGCTCGCAGCGCCAGTTGCGCCTCGTCACCGCGCCGCGCATCGGCCAGGGCCTGCTATCCCCGGCGCTGGCGCTATTTCGCCGGGCGCATCCGGACATTCGGGTGTCGGTGGACATGCAGTCACGTTTCGGTATCGAAGGCAGCGTGGGCACGCGCCTCTACGACCTCGGCCTCATATCGCTGCCGGTGTCGCATCCGCTGGTCGAGATCGAGAACCGCCCGCTGTTCCGGGTGCGGGTGGAAGCGATGCTGCCGGAAGGTCACCGGCTGGCGGCCCGGCGCAGCGTTACGGCGCAGGACCTCGCCACCGAACTCTTGCTCGGGCTATGGCCGGGCCAGCGGTGGCGCCGGCAGGTCGATGATTTTTTCAGTTCGGGCGGCGTAAGCCCGCAATACGCGGTTGAAACTCGCTCGTCGCTGATGGCCTGCCAACTGGTGCGCGACGGTGCCGGCGTTGCGATGCTGGATCGGGTTTGCGCGCAGGCGATCGATCTGCGCGGCTTGGTAATGCGACCGCTGGAGCCGGAACGCTGGATCCTGTTCGGTTACGTCTACCAGGCCCGGCAGCCTCTCAGCCCGGGTGCGGTTGCGTTTCTCGATTGCGTGCGTGAAGTGCTGGGCCGGTTTCGCGCCATGGACGCGGATTACGCCCGATCGATCGTGATGGCGGAGCCAGCAGCGGCAGCCTGAGGCAACGTCGCCTGCCCCCGGCGAAAAATGAAAAGGGCCCGCGGCACGGCGACCGCGGACCCCCTTGCTGACGACTGACAAGCGCTAGTGCGCGGCGGCGATCTGCCCCATCCTGCCGTTCTGGTAATCGGTCATCGCCTGCACGATCTCCGCCCGCGTATTCATCACGAACGGCCCGTGGCCGACCACCGGCTCGTTGAAGGGCTCGCCGTTGAGGATCATCAGCCTGGTGTTCTCCGTCGCTTCGACGGAGAACTCGTCGCCCTCGCGTTCCAGCACCGCGAGTTCCGCCTCGCCCACTGTTTCGCCGCCCGCCAGGGTCACGCGCCCGCTCATCACGAACACCGCGGTCGTGTAGCCCGCGGGCACCTTGAACACCGCGCGTTTGCCCGCGTTCAATTGCACGTCCCACAGATTCACCGGGCTGAAGGTGCGCGCGGGCCCCTTGGTTCCGTTGTAATCGCCCGCGATCACCCGCACCGTGCCGGCGTCGCCGGGCAGTTCCCCGCGCGGAATCTGCGCGCTGGTGATGCCCTGGTAGCCGGGCTGCGCCAGCTTGTCTTTCGCGCGCAGGTTCACCCACAGCTGGATCATCTCGAACGCGCCGCCGCGTTTCGCGAAACCGGGGCCGTGGAATTCCTCGTGCACCAGCCCGCCGGCAGCGGTCATCCATTGCACGTCGCCCGGCCCGATGACGCCACCGCCGCCCGAGGAGTCGCGATGCTCGACCTCACCGTCATAGACGATGGTCACGGTCTCGAAACCGCGGTGCGGATGCTCGCCCACACCCTTGCGCTCCGCCGTCGGCGGAAAGGTCGCCGGTCCCGCGTAGTCGAGCAGCAGGAAGGGCGACAGCTCCGCAGCGCGGTCGTGATAGGAGAACACGCTGCGCACCGGGAAGCCGTCACCGACCCAGTGGCTCTGGTTGTTCGTTTGTTTGAACGCAAGTTTTTTCATGGCTCGATCTCCTGTCCCGACCGCAATACTGATCCATCACGAATTCTCGACGGCAAATTCGTGCCATTCTCACCCTCTTCCTCCGGGACAAGGGCACACTTGGAGCGCAGCAGAGGGTCGGGGTGAGGGAATTGAGCGTTCCTATTTCACCAGTCTAAAACGCTCGATAAATACGGGCATTTATCGCGTACGCAAAGCCCTTCTCAGGTGGCCCGTGCAGCCGCGCTGCCTCCCGTCCGCACCCGGTTATTGCGCAGTCCGCGCCCGCCGCGCCTCCAGCCATTCGAAGGCCGCGCTGCCGGCGAGCATCGCCAGCAGGAAAACCATGCCTTGCAGCGAGCCGCTGCCCACCAGCACGAGGCCAGGCCCGGGACAGATTCCGGCAAGCCCCCAGCCCACCCCGAATACGAGACTGCCCATGACGAGCCGCCGGTCGATGTCGCGCGCCGTCGGCAACTTCATGGGCGCGCCGAGCAGGGAATGCATGCGCCCGCGCATCAGCGCGAACGCACCCGCGCCCACCGCGATCGCCCCCGCCATGACCAGCGCGAGGGACGGATCCCAGGCGCCCGCGAGATCGAGAAAAGCCTGCACCTTGGCGGGATTCGCCATGCCGGAGACGATGAGGCCGATGCCGAAGATCAAGCCGGCGAGAAAGGAAGCAAGGGTGTACATCGCGGTCAGCCTCCGATGAAGTGCCGGAGCACGAAAACAGTCGCGAAACCCGCGGCCATAAAGGCCAGCGTCGCGACGAGCGAACGTGGCGAGAGCCGCGACAGCCCACAGACGCCGTGGCCGCTGGTGCAGCCCGCGCCGTAACGTGTGCCGATGCCCACCAGCAGACCGGCCGCGACCAGCAGCGGAAAACCGGCGTCGATGCGCACCAATGGCAGACCGAAGAAAAGTCCATAGACGACGGGAGCCAGCAGTAGCCCGCCGACGAACGCGGCGCGCCACGCGACGTCGCCCGCCACCGGCCGCAGCAGGCCCGCAAGGATGCCGCTGATGCCGGCGATGCGGCCGTTCAGCATCACGAACAGCGCCGCGGCAAGACCGATCAGCGCACCGCCGGCCAGTGCAGCGACCGGCGTGAAGGCCTCCCAAGCGATCGTCATTTCCATGCGCTCCTCAACGGGTCGGGCAGTACAGTGAATACAGCAACTTCAGCACCGCGAGCGCGTCCGGATCGGCCACGCAATAGTAAATCCGTTTGCCGTCGCGCCGCGTCTCTACCAGCCCCTGGGTGCGCAGGACGCCCAATTGTTGCGACAGTGTGGGCTGGCGGATATCAAGCAGCGCTTCCAGCTCGCCCACCGCCTGCTCGCCCTGGCTGAGCTGGCAGAGCAGCATGAGGCGATCTTCGTTCGCCAGCGCGCGCAGTAGCGCCGTCGCCTCACCCGCAGCCTTGCGCATGCGGGAAACGCTCAGCGCAGACTTGACCGGCATGGCGGGAATGGCACCGAAAGGGAACAAGCGCTGCTCTCACAGTTCATTGCGGAACATTATATTTTTATATATATTGTTTGGCAAGCCCGAACCAGGAGCATTCCATGAACCCGCAGATCGAGAGCTTTTACGACCCCCAGACCGGCACCATCAGCCACGTCGCCTACGACACCGACGGTGGCCACGCCGCCGTAGTGGACCCCGTGCTCGACTTCGATCCGAAATCCGGCCGCACCCGCACGGACAGCGCGGACCGCGTGCTGGCGTGCCTGAGGGCGCACCGCCTCACGCTCGACTGGATCCTGGAGACCCACGCGCACGCCGATCACCTCTCCGGCGCGCGCCATGTGCAGGCGCAGGCCGGCGGGCGGATCGCCATCGGCGAACACATCCGCGACGTGCAGGCGGTGTTCGGCAAGCTCTTCAACCTGGAGCCGGCCTTCCGGACTGACGGTTCGCAGTTCGACCACCTCTTCGCGGAGAACGAAGTCTTCCAGATCGGCGCGCTCGAAGGTCAGGCGCTGTTCGTGTCGGGGCATACCCCGGCCGATGTGGCCTACCGCATCGGCGAGGACAGCTTCGTGGCTATGCGCACGGCGCGCGACCGCACGCTCGC
>CAZXNF010000071.1:0-8184 GCA_964641785.1 uncultured Streptomycetaceae bacterium
TGCGGCGGGAGGCCGTCGTCGATCACGCATTTGTCCGACGGGGCGCGGCGGTCGAGACAATCGGGGTTGCTGTCGAAGGGCGAACGTTCGCCGCTTTGCGCGGCCATCGCAGGCTCGGATGACAGCCATAGCGCAACGGTCAGGACGAAGGTCAGGGAGTGACGCATCCTTAAGCTAACGCCCCACCTGCCAGCCGGATGACAGCGGCCCTCTGTTGCGCTGCGGTATCCTCGGCTCTTTTTAGACCGGGAGGCTGCAATGGCAGGAGCGAAAGTTGAGCATCTGGAAGGCACCGAGTGGCAGAAGGCGCGGTCGTTTTGCCCTGCCGTCATCACGGAAGGCGGGCGCACCATCTGGCTGGCGGGGCAGACGACGCTGGTCGACCTGGAAGGCCGCGACATCACCGGAAAGTTCGAGGCGCAGACACGCACCATTTTCGCGCTGATGGACCGTACGCTCGCGCGGGCGGGCGGCACGCTGGCCAAGCTCGTGACCATGACCGTGTTCATCAACGACGGGCGCAACGGCGACCGCTTCGTGCAGATCCGCAACGAGTTCTTCAAGGACGGCCGCTATCCGGGCAGCGCGCTGCTGACGATTGCCAACTTCGCGCGGCCCGGCTGCCTGATCGAGATCCAGGGCATCGCGGTGGTTTAATCAGCCTTGATGTTGGCCGCTTTCGCGATCTTCGTGAACAGCGCGATCTGTTCGGCGATGTACTTGTCGAATTGTTCCGGTTTGATCGGCACGGCTTCGCCGCCGAGCGCGGTCCAGCGGTCTCTTACGTCCGACAGGTTGAGGATGCGGGTGATCTCGGTATTCAATTGGTTGACGATGGGCCGCGGCGTTTTGGCCGGGGCGAGAATACCGAACCAGGTGCCGTAGACGAAGCCCGGCACGCCCGACTCGGCAATGGTCGGTACGTCGGGCAGCGGCGGGATGCGTTTGCTGCTGGTGACGCCCAGCGGAACGACCTTGCCGTCCTTCGCGAGCGCCACCGAGTTCGCCACCGGGGAAATCGTGTAGTTGATGCGACCAGCGGCGACGTCCGCCAGCGCTTCCGGAATGCCCTTGAACGGGACGTGCGTGGCGCTGATGCCGGCCATGTTGTTGAAAATTTCAGCAACGAACTGGGTGGAGCTGCCGATGCCACCCGAGGAAAACAGCAACTGGCCGGGTTTGGCCTTGGCCATCGCGATCAGGTCCTTGGTGGTCTTCACGCCGAGCGACGACGAGGCCACGAGCAAGGAAGGCACGTTGACGGTAGTGGTGATGCCGGCGAAATCCTTGAGCGTGTCGTACGGCAGCTTGGAATACATGGCCGGTGCGATCGCATGCGAGGCGGATACCGACAGCAGGGTGTAGCCGTCAGGATTGGCGCCGGCGACGATTTGTGCGGCGACGATGCCGCCCGCGCTGGGGCGGTTGTCGGCGATGATCTGCTGCTTCCAGGACTCGTACAGTTTCTGACCCACGATACGCGCGGACACGTCCACGACGCTGCCGGCGGAAAAGCCGATCACGATGCGGATCGGCTTGGTCGGGTACGGAGCGTCGGCGGCGACGGCGTGTACGGAAAGGGTGCCGGCCGCAACGGCAACCGCGGCAACGGACAGGCGCTGGGGGGTGAAAGCGAAAACCATAAAACCTCCTGATTAAAATTTAAGCTAGCACATAAGCAAGCAAGATATGTGCGCGCCGCGGATATTGCACGGGAAGTTTGATCGTGCGTGCCGCGTCGGCTACCATTTCAGTCCTGCAAAGGCACTCATGCGAAGCTATCACGATCTCGGCGGCACGCCCGCCGGCCCCATCCCCCGCGAAAACCACGATCTGGCGCAATGGGAAAAGCGCGTCGAGGCGCTGCTGGTGCTGCTCTGGCGAGAACAGATCCTCCGGCTGGATGAAAACCGCCGCGGCCTCGAATCGCTGGGTGCTGAAATCTATCACGGCTCGAGCTACGCCGAGCGGCGCATCGCCGCCGTCGCGCACAACCTCGTCATCAAGGGCGTGTTCACGATCGACGAGCTGACCGCGAAGCTCGCCGATATCGAGCGCCGGCCGGCCCAGTTGCCGTGAGCGCCACGGTCGCGACACAACCTGGACAGCCCGCGGCCGTGCGCCGATACGCCGATGGCGCGCGCGTTCGCGTGCGTCAGGCCGAGGCGCCCGGCCACATTCGCACCCCCCACTACATCCGCGGGCGCACCGGCACCATCGAACGCTGCGCCGGCTGCTACAAGAACCCCGAGGAACTGGCCTATGGTCGGAGCGGGGAGCCGAAGCGCAATCTTTACCGCGTGCGCTTCCTGCAACATGAGGTGTGGCCGGACTACGCGGGTGCCGCCGGCGATACCCTCGACATCGATCTTTACGAGCACTGGCTCGAACCTGCCTGAAGCTGAATCCCATGAGCGATCCCCACGACCACCACGATCACGGCCACGATCATGACCATGATCACGCGCATGGCCATGCGCATGGGCCGGGGCACCGACATCCGCCCGCGGCCGACCACGACGACACGCTGACCTACTTCCGCAAGCTCGAGATCGCCGTGCGCGAGTTGCTGATCGAGAAAAACCTTTTCACCGCGGACGAGATCCGCGCGATGGTCGAGAACATCGAAAGCCGCACGCCGGAGGGCGGCGCGCGCGTGGTGGCGAAAGCGTGGACCGATCCCGCGTTCAAGCGCAGGTTGCTGGAAGACGCCACCAAGGCCTGCGAGAGCATGGGCTTCGAAATGGCGCTCTACGACGTCACGCTGAACGTGGTCGAAAACACGCCCGAAGTGCACAACCTGGTGGTGTGCACCCTGTGTTCCTGCTATCCGCGCATGCTGCTGGGCCTGCCGCCGGCCTGGTACAAAAGCCGCGCCTACCGCTCGCGCGTGGTGCGGGAACCGCGGGCTGTGCTGAAGGAATTCGGACTCGAATTACCCGACACGGTGGCGGTGCGGGTGCACGATTCGACGGCGGACCTGCGCTACCTCGTGCTGCCGATGCGACCCGCGGGCACCGACGGCATGAGCGAAGCGGAACTCGTCCCGCTGGTCAACCGCGACAGCATGATCGGCACGGCCGTGGTCCCCGCACCGCGGTGACAAGCCCCCGCATCACCGCCGCGGTCGGCGATTTCGACCGCACCCGTCCCTTGCTGGACGGCCGCGTGGCGGTGGAGGGCTTCGATGTTGAGTGGACCTCCGGTCCGCTGGAAAGCCTGTTCAGTCGCGCCTTCGACACCGCCGAGTTCGACGTCACCGAGCTCTCGTTCTCCAATTTCCTGATCGCGACAGTACGGGGCGACAGCCCCTACGTCGGACTGCCGATCTTCCCGACGCGCGTGTTCCGGCAGCATGCGATCTTCATCCGCACCGACCGCGGCATCCACGGCCCGCGCGACCTCGAAGGCAAGACGATCGGCCTGCGTGAATACACGAACACCGCGGCCCTCGTCGCTCGCGGTGCGCTCGCGGGGCATTACGGTGTGGACCTCGCGAAGATCCGCTGGCGGGTCGGAGACGTCGATACCCGCGAGCGCGATCCGGCGCGCATCGCCGTCCCCGCTCTGCCCGCGCCCTTCGACATCGCGGTGGAGACGCGGGGCCTGTTGTCGGACCTGCTGGCCGATGGCCGGCTTGACGGGCTCATCGCATACGCGCCGCCGCGCTGCCATGGACAGCTCGGCATCGGCCGGCTGTTTCCACGCTGGTGGGAGGAGGAAGCGCGTTATTTCGAGGCGACCGGGGTGTTTCCGATCATGCATCTCGTGGTGGCGAGACGCACGGCGCTCGAACGCCACCCCGGGCTGGCGACGGCGCTGTTCCAGGCGTTTTGCCGGGCCAAGGCCCTGGCCATCGCGGACCTGGCGGTCGAGCAGGCGCCGATTGCCTCGCTGCCGTGGGCGGCCGCGCACCTGGCGGAGACCCGCCGTCTGCTCGGCCATAATTTCTATGCGTACGGCCTCGAGGCCGCGCGTAAAACCCTGGAGGCGCAAATCGGTTTTTCGCGCAGCCAGCATCTGCTCGGCCGCGATGTCGCCGTGGAAGAACTGTTCACGCCGGGGTTGCATGCTGCGGTCGATACCGAGGGAATGGAGGCGCGATGATCGTCAGGGACCAGCTGTACATCAACGGTGCGTGGACGCCTTCGCGCTCGACGGCACGGATCGACGTGATCGAAGCCGCGACCGAAGCCGTCATGGGTCGGGCACCCGCCGGCGATCCCGCGGACGTGGATGCTGCCGTGCGTGCAGCACGGGCCGCTTTCGAACCCTGGGCGGCGACACCGGTGGCGCAACGCGCGGCCTTTCTGGATGCGATCGCGGCTGGCCTCAAGGCGCGTGCCGACGAGATCGGCCGCACGATCAGTGCCGAAGTCGGCACGCCGCTCAAGCTTGCGCAGCGCATCCAGGCCGCGTTGCCGCCGCAGGTGATGGCAGGCACGGCGGAAATTGCACGCAGCTACGCGTTCGAAGAGACGATCGGTCCTACGCGCGTCACGCTGGAACCCACGGGGGTCGTTGCCTGCATCACGCCCTGGAACTATCCGCTCCACCAGGTGGTGGCCAAGGTCGCGCCAGCACTGGCCGCCGGCTGCACGGTGGTGCTGAAACCGAGCGAACTCGCGCCGCTGACGGCCTTCATCCTTGCCGAGGTCGTCCACGCAGCTGGACTGCCGCCGGGGGTCTTCAATCTCGTCTCCGGGGCCGGCGTGCCCATCGGCGAGGCGCTGGCCGCGCACCCGGACATCGACATGGTGTCCTTCACCGGCTCCACGCGCGCCGGCAAACGGATATCCGAACTGGCGGCGGCCGGGGTCAAGCGCGTGGCGCTCGAACTCGGCGGCAAATCCGCGTCGGTGGTGCTCGACGATGCGGATCTCGCGCGCGCGGTGAAGGCGACGGTGACCCAGTGCTTCCTCAATTCCGGCCAGACCTGCTCCGCGCTGTCACGGCTGCTGGTGCCCGCTGCCCGTTACGACGAGGCCGTGGCGCTGGCGGTGGAAGCCGCGAAAACCTTCACGCCGGGCGATCCGGCGAAAGACGACACCCGCCTCGGACCGCTGGTGTCGGCAACCCAGCGTGAGCGTGTGCGCGGCTACATCCGCAAAGGCGTGGAAGAGGGTGCCGAGTTGCTCACGGGCGGGGCAGACGCGCCGGCAGGTTTCGCACAGGGTTACTACGTGCAACCCACCGTATTCGGTCGCGTCCGGCCGGAAATGACCATCGCCCAGGAAGAAATCTTCGGGCCGGTGCTGTCGATCATCACCTACGACGGTGAGGACGACGCGGTGCGCATTGCCAATGGCACGGCCTACGGCCTCGCCGGCGCGGTGTGGTCCGCCGATCCGGCGCGCGCCGAGCGCATCGCCCGACGGATGCGGGCGGGACGGGTGGACGTCAACGGCGGCGGCTTCAATCCGCTGGCCCCGTTCGGCGGCTTCAAGCAGTCCGGCCACGGGCGCGAACTGGGGCGCTACGGGCTGGAGGAGTTTCTCGAAGCCCGCTCCCTGCAGTTGCCGGCGTGAGCGGGCGCGCGTCTGCGCTGATCGGACTGCTGGCGGCCGTGATGGCCGCGCCCGCGGCGTACGCGACCTATCCGGAACGCCCGCTGACGCTGATCAATCCGTACCCGTCGAACGGGACACCGGACATCAACGGCACGCCGCGCATCACCAAGCTGGTGAAGATGATGCAGACCCTGTCGGTGCCCTCGCTGCCCGACAGCCTCGCCCAGCAGACGGTGCAGATCCTCGGCGGCGCCCTGCGGCAGACGGTCAAGGTCGAGCGCCGGCCCACCGGCCAGACGCTGAACGGTGTGCGCGATGCGACGACCGCCGGGGCCGACGGCTACACGTTGTTGTTCGTGGGCAATCCCGCGCTGACCAATTACCCGGCGCTCGGCCACAAGCTGCCGTACGACGCGCGCAAGGGGCTCGCGCCGGTGGCGCCGCTGGCCTGGATGCCGATGGCGCTGATCGCCGCCACCGAATATGTGGCCAGGGACACGCAGGAACTGATCGAACGCGCGCGCCGCCGCTCGGGCGCCGTCAACTACGCCTCGCCCGGCAACGGCAGCACCGCTCATCTGGTGGGCGAACTGTTCCGTCAGCGCGCCGGCATCGATGTGGTGCATGTCCCGTACAACGGCAGCAATCCGGCCATGACCGCGGTCATCACCGGACAGGTCGAGTTCGGCTTCGTGCCGTTGCCGGCAGTGCTGCCGTACCTCGAAAATGGCAAGGTGCGCGTGCTGGGCATCGCCTCATCCCGGCGCCATCCCGTCCTGCCGCAAACGCCGACGCTGGCGGAGGCCGGGTTGCCTGATTTCGAAGCCGAGGGCTGGTTCGGCATCTTCGTGCCCGCCGGCGTCGGCCCCGCGATCGTGTCGCTGCTGAACTACGAGATCAACCGCGGGTTGCAGGACGAGGCCGTGCAGCAGGAACTGCTGCTGCAGGGGCTGCTGCCGGCGCGCGCCTCGGTCGAGGAATTCCGCAACCGTATCGAGCGCGAACGCGAGCGTTGGACGATCCTGGCCCGCACGCTGCCGCGCGCCGCACCGGCGCCCTGAGTGCTTCAGAGCGCGGAGGGTTCTTCCGGCGGCCGCACATGCCGGAACCGGTAGAGCAGCGACACGTCGTAGACGATCTTCAGCGCACCGCACAGCACGAGCGGCCAGCCGAAGGGCGACGCGCTCAAGAGTGCGCCCGCGAACAGCGGACTCACCGCCGCGGCCAGGCTGCGCGGCACGGCGGTCAGGCTGGCGGCGGCGGGACGCTCGGCCGGCGTGACCACGGCCATCACATAAGAGCTGCGCGCGGGCACGTCCATCGACGACAGCGCGAAGCGCACGAGCAGGAAGAACAGCGCCCATTCCAGCGTTGGCATGAAGGGGACGAGGATCAGGCATACGTTCGCCGGCAAGTGCGTGAACACCATCGTATTGACAAGCCCGATGCGCCGCGCGAGCCAGGCCGCGACCGGAAACGAAAACGCTGCCAGTACGCCGGCGACCAAGAAGATAGAGCCGGCCGTAGCCACTGACAGGTCGAAGCGCTGGAACAGCCATAAGGCCAGCAGCGATTGCACGGCGAAGCCGCCGGCGAACGAATCAAGACTGAACAGCGCCGCGAGCTGGTACACGATGCGCCGCGAGGGGCCCAGCGGGGTTGCCATCGTGCTGGCCTTCACCGGCGGCATGCTGAGCCCGCGGTAGAGAAGCAGGGTCGCCACGCCGAGCAGCGCATAGAGCAGGAACATGGCCTGGATGGAGGTGACGAGCGGCACGGCGGCAAGACCCGCCAGCCATTGCGGCACGGCGGCCGCTTGCGCGCCGACCGCGCCCACCAGCGCCCCCACCAGGCTGTAGCGCGCGAACAGGGCGGTGCGTTGCGCGGGCGGCGCGGCATGCGACAGCAGCGCCTGCTCCAGCGGGTAGAACACGCTCACGTCGCCGGCCGAGGGATTCAGCGTCCCCATCAGGGCGACGATCAGCAGCGGCCAGAACGCCGTGGTGGCGGTGATGCCGACGCCGGAACCGATCATGAGCACGCAGGCCCAGCGCAGGAGGCGGTCCGCCGCGATCCGGTGCGCGAGAAAACCGATGGCCAGCGTCATGAGACCAGAGCCGAGCAGGGTCGCCGTGACGATGACGCCGATCTCGAAGGCCGTATAGCCGAGCAGCGTCAGGTAGTAGGGCAGCAGCAGACTGACGAAGCCGTCACCGAACGCGCGAACGGCACGCGAAGCCACCAGCACGCGCGCGTTGGGATGCACCCCGGGAGGAACCAGCAATGGCATGCGCTTGAGCGTAGCACGGCGAATGAGAGACGAAAGACGAGAGACGAGAGAAGAAAAAGCCGTCACCGCCGGCTGTTGCCCCCACCCCTATCGTCTCTCGTCTTCAGTGGGTGCCAAAGGTTCTGCTACGATGCGGCGCTGGTGCAGACGGAGACAACGATGATCGATCTTTACAGTTGGGCGACTCCCAACGGCCACAAAGTCCACATCATGCTCGAGGAGACCGGGCTGCCGTACCGCGTCCATGGCGTGAACATCCGCACCGGCGAACAGTTCAAGCCCGGGTTTCTCAAGATCAGCCCCAATAACCGGATCCCGGCGATGCTGGATCCGGACGGCCCCGGCGGCAAGCCGCTGTCCCTGTTCGAGTCGGGCGCGATGCTG
>CAZXNF010000071.1:8194-10747 GCA_964641785.1 uncultured Streptomycetaceae bacterium
CCGCTACACCGCGCTGCAATGGCTGATGTGGCAGATGGGCGGCGTCGGTCCCATGTTCGGCCAGGCCAATCACTTCCGCGCCTATTCGGTCGAGAAGATCACCTACGCCATCGACCGCTACACGAACGAAGCCAACCGGCTGACCGGGGTGCTCGACCGGCGGCTGGCGGAAGCCGCGTACCTCGCCGGCGACGAATACTCGATCGCCGACATGGCGGTGTTCCCGTGGATGCGCAATGCCGACAAGCGCGGCATCGACATGAACGCGTATCCGCACGCCAAGCGCTGGTTCGACGCAATCGATGCACGGCCCGCGGTCAAGCGCGGCGTGCAGGTGCTGGTGGCCGAGAACCCGAACCTGCCGCACGACGAAAAATCCCGCGACATCCTGTTCGGCAGGACGCAGTTTCAGCGCCGCTGAAACTGCGAGGGATTGGAGATTGGGGATTGGGGATTTGAAATCTGGCGCGGATGCGCGATGGTGTTGATCTCCAATCCCTAATCCCTAATCCCCAATCCCGTTTTCTGAAACCCCAATCCCGAATGCTGATGGATACCGCCCGCAAGAACGTCGCGCTGCTCGCCGGCTGCCAGGGACTGCTGCTCACCAACAACGCGATCCTGATCGCGACCCACGGACTGGCCGGTTATGCGCTGGCCACCAACAAGGCCCTGGGAACGTTGCCGGTCACCGCCTATATCGTGGGCGCCGCACTGTCCACGATGCCCATCTCCCTGCTGATGCAAAGGATTGGGCGTCGCGCCGGCTTCATGCTCGGCGCAGTCATCGGCATCGTGGGCGCGGCGATCTGCGGCACCGCGGCGCTTCTGCACAACTTCTGGCTGCTGTGCGCGGGCGCGCTGGTGCTGGGCATCTACAATGCGGGCGGCCAGTATTACCGCTTCGCCGCCGCCGACAGCGCGCCCGCCGACTTCAAGAGCAAGGCGATTTCCCTGGTGCTGGCGGGCGGGATTGCGGGCGGCATCCTCGGGCCCGAATCCAGCAAACTGACCAAGGACCTGATGGGGGCGGCCTTCGCCGGCTCGTATTTTTCGCTGGGGGTGTTTGCGCTGGCAGCGATCGTGCTGCTGCGCTTCGTGGATATTCCGCCCTTGTCCGCGGCGGAGCAGAAGGACAGCGGCCGGCCGCTGTGGGAGATCGCCCGCCAGCCGGCGTTCCTCGTCGCGGTGGCGAGCGGCACCGTGGGCTACGGCATCATGAACCTGCTGATGGTGGCGACCCCGCTGGCGATGGCGGCCTGTTCGCATCCCTTCGCCGATTCCGCGTTCGTGATCCAGTGGCACGTGATCGCGATGTTCGCGCCGTCCTTCTTCACGGGGTCCCTGATCAAGCGCTTCGGCGTGGTGCCCATCATGCTGGCGGGCGTCGGACTCAATCTTGTCTGCGTGGCGATCGCATTGACCGGCGTGGAAGTCGCACATTTCACGCTGGCGCTGGTGGCGCTGGGGGTGGGTTGGAACTTCATGTTCATCGGCGGCACCACGCTGCTGACGGAATGCCACACCCCGAGCGAACGCGGCAAGGCGCAGGGGGCCAACGACATGGCGGTCTTCGTCACGATGGCGGCGACCTCCGTGTCCTCCGGGCTGCTGTTCACCCTCCAGGGCTGGCAGACCATGAACAAAGCTGCGATTCCCGCCCTGATCGCGGTCGGCATTGCCATGCTGTGGTTGGGAATTACGCGCGGCCGCGCGCCCAAACCTGCCTGAGATCAACGGCTTGCGCCTTGCCGCCGTGGACGTGGCGGTGGCGATGCCACTTTTTCAGTAAAATAATCGTCACCTGCGCCCGGACGACATCCGCCCGGGCGCATGGTATTTATGCCGTCAGAAAACTGCAATCCGGGAGAAGGATCACATGAGTCAAACCGCCGCCGCCGCATCGCCCAAGGAAACGCGCATGGGCATGGACGCGCCCGCCACCGTCACGCACGAGAACCTCAAGGCCTGGGTGCGCGAGATCGCGCAACTGACCCAGCCGGATCGCGTCGTGTGGTGCGACGGTTCGCAGGAAGAGTACGACCGCCTGTGCGCCGAAATGGTTGGCGCCGGCACCCTGATCAAACTTGACCCGGCCAAGCGGCCCGGCTGCTTCCTCGCGCGGTCCGATCCGGACGACGTCGCCCGCATGGAAGACCGCACCTTCGTGTGCAGCCGCACCGAAGACCAGGCTGGCCCGAACAACAACTGGGTGGCGCCGGACGAGATGCACGCCACCATGAAGCGCCTGTTCACCGGTTGCATGCGCGGGCGCACGATGTACGTCATTCCGTTCAGCATGGGCCCGATCGGTTCGCACATTTCCCATATCGGCGTGGAGCTCACCGATTCGCCGTACGTCGTGGTCAGCATGCGCCTCATGACGCGCATGGGCCGCAAGGCGCTGGATGCGCTGGGCACCGACGGCTTTTTCGTGCCCTGCATCCATTCCGTGGGCGCGCCGCTGGCGGCCGGGCAAAAGGACATTCCCTGGCCCAGCAACATGAAAGAAAAGTGGATCGTCCACTTCCCGGAAGAGAAATCGATCTGGTC
>CAZXNF010000072.1:0-10681 GCA_964641785.1 uncultured Streptomycetaceae bacterium
CGACCACACCGAGGCGCTGGTCTCGATCGACGTCAACTCCGCAAAGTCCACGCGCGGCAGCGACATCGAGGAAACCGCTTACCGCACCAATGCAGAGGCGGCCGAGGAGATCGCGCGCCAGCTTCGCCTGCGTGACCTGGGCGGCCTGATCGTCATCGATTTCATCGACATGGAGAACCAGCGCAACCAGCGTGAGGTCGAGAACCGCCTGCGCGATTCGCTGCGTTTCGACCGCGCCCGCGTGCAGATGGGCAAGATTTCGCGCTTCGGGCTGATGGAGCTGTCGCGCCAGCGACTGCGCCCGGCGCTGGCGGAAGCCAACAACATCCCCTGCCCACGCTGCGGCGGCACCGGCCACATCCGTTCGGTCGAGTCCACCGCCCTGCACATCCTGCGCATCGTGCAGGAGGAATCCATGAAGGAGAACACCGGCGCCGTGCACGCGCAGGTGCCGGTCGACGTGGCCACCTTCCTGCTGAACGAGAAGCGCTCGGAGCTGTTCTCGATCGAAGCACGCCTCAAGGTCAACGTGCTGCTGATCCCGAACACGCACCTGGAAACGCCGCACTACAAGATCGAACGCCTGCGCCACGAGGAACTGAACCGTTCTGAACTGCCCCCGCCGTCGTATCAGATGATGCAGATCCCGGTGGCGGAAGAGGACGAGCGCAAACCGGCGGCCGAAGGCGCACCTGCGCGTCCGGACGCGGTCGTCAAAGGCATGATCAGCGCGGCAGCGTCCATGCCGCCGCCCACGGCACCTGCAACACCGGTCGCAGCGGCACCCGCCGCCAGCGCCCCGGCGCAGGCCGGCGAGGCGTCGACGATCATCGGCAAGATCTTTGGCTGGTTCAAACGCAAGCCCGATACGGATGCGGCGCCGGCGCCCTCAGCTGCGCCTTCGCGTGACCAGCGCCCGTCGCAGCGACGCGGTGCCCGGCCCGAGCGTGGCGAGCGTTCCGAACGTGGCGGTCGAGGCGAGCGCGGCGGTCGCGGGGAACGCGGCGGTCGTGGAGAACGGAGCGAACGCCAGGGACGTGGCGAGGGTCGTGGCGGAGAAGGCCGCGGCCCGCAACGTGAGGGTGGCGAAGGCAACCGCGAGCCACGCGAGAACCGTGGCCGTGGTGAGGGACGCGATAACCGCGAGGGTCGTGGCGAAGGCCGGGGTCAGGGCCAAGGCCGCGGACGTGACGGCGAACGCGATCGTCCGCGTGGCGGCGGTCAGCCCGAACGCCAGGGCGAACGCCGGCCGGACGGCCCGCGCGGCGACCAGCCACGCAATGACAGTGAGGAAGCCCGTTCGCGCCAGCCGGTTCCCGGCGGCAACGGGAATCCCGCACCAGAACGCGGTGGTGAGGCGCCGGAAGCACGCGAAGGACGGGAAGGCGGCCGTAGTCGCCGCCGTCGCGGCCGTCGCGATCGCAGCGACCGTCCGGAAGGAGATGTCCGGCAGGAGCACCCGTCGAACGGCGACCAGCAGGACGCGGCGCTGAATGCGGATACCCTGCCCTCGCCTTTCTCCTCCCCGTTCGAGGCACCGGCCCCCGTGTCGTCCGCTCCTGAGATGGCGCGTTACGAACCGGTTGCAGATGTCGAGCCGGCCGAGACGCCCCGCGAAACCTATCAGGTCGAACCGCAACCGGCCGCTCCGGTACCGCACTACGTTCCGGCCGAATCCCGGCCGGAGCCGGTGCCTGCGTACGTCGCGCCTGCAGCACCAGCGCGGGCGCCGGGTGCGGGCACCGCACCCTTTGTGCCCCTGTCGTTTGACAGCGACTTGAAGCAGGTGGAAACCAGCGCAGAACGCAGCGCGGCTGCAGCCGTGGCGGAAGCGCCGCGCGCATCGCGTCCGCCCCGGCAGCGCCCCGTGCGCTCGCCGGTCGTTGTGGAACCGCTGCAGCAGGTCGAAACCCGCGACAAATAGTCCTTCAGCCGGAAGCGCGTGATTCGAGGAGATGTTGCAGCAGTCGCTGCGACGTCTCCTCGATCATGTCCAGCACCTGCTCGAAGCCCATGGCGCCGCCGTAGTACGGGTCGGGCACGTCCTGCCCGGCGTATTTCGCGCTCATGTCCCCGTACAGGGCGCCGCGGCGATGCTGGCGCGGCGGACACAGATCCCTTAGCAGCGCCAGGTTGTTGCGGTCCATGGCGAGGACCATATCGAAGCGGGTGAAATCCGCCACATCCACTTTCCGCGCGCGCAGTCCGGACAGGTCGTAACCCCGTTGCGCGGCATGCGCCTGCGTGCGGGGATCCGGCGCTTCGCCGATGTGATAGCCGTGCGTGCCTGCCGAGTCACAGTCGATGTGTCCGGCCGCAGCCGTCTCGGCAATGACCTTGCGGAACACGCTTACCGCCCCCCTGCTGTTGGGCCTAGGCGCGCGAGCTAGTTGTGCTGCCGCATCTGGGCAGCGCGATGGCCAATCTGCTGGGACAGGGCATGGCGTTGGTGGAACGCCTGCCGGCGGTAGCCCGTTGACTGCTTTGTTTGCAGCGCGATAGCTTGTCGGCAACCGTAACAAGATCAACCGGCCCACAGGCCGGCCTGAACATGCAGTGGGCTAGCTAACGACTGCTACTGCCTCGCCAGAACGCTGCAGATCGCCTTCCTCCTTCAGCGCACGCAGCGATTTCCGCCAGGCGTCTATCGTCAGATCGATGTCGGCTGCCGTATGCGCCGAAGACACCAGGCCGCCGCGCCAGCCTTTCAGGTCGATCCCATGCACCAGCATGACGAGCCGCATCTTGGCCAGTAGCCGCTCACGCTTGTCGGCCTTGAACCACTCAGTCGGCACCGCGAGCGCATCAAAGGTGGTCGGCCTGATCGCACGGTTCTCCGGATTGGTGAAAAAATGGAAGAAGGAGTGCACCCCGTACACGGCCCAGGGCACGCCCTCCTCCTCCAGTATCCTGTTCATCTCGACCCGCAGCCGCTCGGCCGATGCACTGGCGCGTTTGCACGCATCCGTGTCCCGGATGATCTTCAGGGTGGCAATGCCGGCGGCGGCGGAAACCGGATGGGCGTTGTGCGTCCCCTCGTGCGAGATCCGCTCTCGGCCGGCCGCAGTCGAGGCGCCATGGTCGAGCCAGTCGAGAATATCCTTGCGGGCAGCGACTGCTCCTCCGGGCATGCCGCCCGCCACGATCTTCGCGAGCGTGGTGATATCGGGCACGACGCCGTAGAGCGCCTGTGCGCCGCCTGGCGAAACGCGAAATCCGGTGACCACTTCGTCAAAGATCAGGAACACGCCATGCCGGCGCGTCAGCTCCCGCAGTTCCTTCAGGAATGCCGGCGACGTGGGGATGGCGCCCGAACTCGCTCCGATCGGCTCCAGGATCACGGCCGCCACGTCGCCATTTGAAGCCAGCACACGGGCGATCCCCTCACTGTCATTGGGCTGCACCAGGATGACATTGGCGGCAACGTCGGCCAGCACGCCGGGCGTCGCAGTACCGTCAAGCCGCTCCTTCACGCCAAACGCCGCGTGGTCGTGCCAGCCGTGGAAGTGGCCCACGAATCGCACGATCTTGCTCTTGCCGCTCGCGGCACGGGCAAGGCGGATCGCGAGATGGGTGGCTTCGGTGCCGGACGAGGTGAAGCGCACGCGCTCGGCCGACGGGATCAGTTCCTGGATGAGCTGCCCCCATTCGAGCTGCTGATCCTGTCCCGCGGCAAAGTGCAGTCCTTTGCCCAGCTGCGCCTGGGTCGCCGCGACGATCTCGGAGTGCTGGTGACCGAGCAACAGGGCGCCATGCCCGCCGTAATAGTCGACATACTCGTTGCCGTCGATGTCCCACTTTCGCGATCCGGACGCGCGCTCCACGTAGATTCCATAGGGCCAGGTGCGCCTGGAGTCATGCACGATGCCGCTCGGGAACACCGCGCACGCCTCCTCGTGACGCCGGCCCGAGCGCGGCGTGCGCGCAAGATATTCACCGAGAATTCTGGATTCCCGCACCGCATCGCTATTCATCATGTCTCTCTCTGCTCTGTTGCCACGGCCCGCATTCGGCGGAGTCCGAATTTGCGGTGGCTTACCAGGGTGCAACCCAAGCTCCGCCGCTCCGTCGCGCTTACTCGGGCTTTATCCCCGAGTCCTTGACCACGCGCGCCCACCTTTGAAGCTCCTCGGCGATCATCTTGCGAAACTGCTCGGGTGTATTGGGCGCGGGCTCGAGCCCGCTGGCGGCAAGGCGCTCGCGCATATCAGGCGAGTTCAGCGCCTTCGTGATCTCATCGTGCAGCCGATTGATCACTGGTTTCGGCGTGCCGCCGACGGACATTACGCTGTACCAATTGCTCACGTTAACGTCGTTGACACCGTTCTCGGCGAACGTGGGTACATCGGGCAACAATCTGCTGCGTTTGGGGGTCGCGGCCGCAAGAATCTTGATGCGGCCGGCTTTGGCCAGCGGCATGGCCACTGGCGCGGTCGCGAACGTTGACTGGATCTGTCCACCGACCACGTCGGCGATGGCGGGGCCAACGCTCTTGTACGGCACGTGGATCATGTCGATACCGGCGCGCAACCGGAACAGCTCTCCGGTCATGTGCGTTCCGCTGCCGCTGCCGGCTGATCCTATGGACAGCTTGCCCGGCTGCGCTTTGGCGGCCGCAATGAAGTCCTTCAGGCTTGCCGCATACGGCAGGCCTGGGTTCACAATCAGGATATAGGGCGTCTCGGCAATCACCGAAATCGGATCGAAATCTTTCAGGGGGTCGTACTTCGGATCCTTGAAGAAGGCGATGTTGATCGTAAAGCCCGAGTCCGCCAGCAGCAGCGTGTATCCGTCCGGGGCCGAGCGCGCCACCGTCTGGGTCCCCAACAGGGAAGCGGCGCCCGGACGGTTGTCGACCACGACCGATTGCCCCATCTGCTCGGAAAGTTTGACGCCGATCAGCCGGCCGACGAAATCCGAGCCGCCGCCTGCAGCAAACGGAACGATCAGGCGAATGGGCTTGGTCGGATAGTCCTGGGCGACCGCGACGCCGGCGGTCAAGGAGAACAAAACGCCACTGGCGAATGCCGCTGTCAGGAAATATTTCGAGAGGGATTGGGTAGCCATTTTCTCTTTCCGGATTAAGTGCCAGCCCGCCTGGATAGCCAGAGCATAGCGCGATTGATGAGAACAACTTTCTGCTCAAACAAAAACCTGGCGTTCAATGACCTTCAACGACGACAGAATGTCACGAACCGCCGTTCAACCGATGACAAATCGGCCTCCTCCCGGAAAACAAGGCAAAGATCGCGCCTGGTCCAGGGTTCACGTATCTCCAGCGCCGAGATCGCCATGGACCTGGCACTCGATTTGGCCACCCCCAACGGGACGACCCCTATGCCCAAACCCGCCTCGACCATCCTGCACAGGGTATCGAAGCCCCGCACCTGTATGCGCGTGCGCATGATCCTGCCCAGCTTCGCTGCTTCGCGACGAAGCAGGAGGTAGATCGGGCTTTCGTCCTCCAGACAGACGAATTCATGGGGCAACGTCTCGATGAAACGGACTGATTTGCGTCGCGCAAACGGGTGCCCATTGGGCACCACCAGCGCAAGTTCGTCTTCGCGGAAGTCGGAGGTGACCAAGCCCCGCGTCTCCACATCACTCCAGACAACGCCCAGCCCCTGGCGGCGGTCGCCGGCGGCCCGCACGATCTCTGACGAACGCATTTCTTCCAGTTCAACCCGCACATTCGGAAAAGCAGCCACAAATTCTTTCAGGACGCCGGGCAGGAACTGCGTGATAGCGGCATCGCAGGCACGGATCGAGAGATGTTCCGTCACACCACTCCTGATGTCTTCAATCGTGTCATCCAGACCGATGATGTCGTCGAGCACCAGTTGCAGCCGTTCGATCAGCAAGCCCCCCGCGGGGGTGAGGCTGATCCCCCGGGCGTGACGTCGAAAAATCTTCACGCCAATATTCTTTTCGAAGTCCGCAATCCGCCGGCTCGTTGCGGCAAGCGCGATATGTCCCCGCGCCGCCGCACGACTAATACTACCCTCCTGCGCCGCTGACGCAATGAGACTCAGCGTCAAAATGTCCGCACGCCACTTGAACGCCATGCTAGCCTTCGCAAAATGCGAAGGCTAGCTTCGCTAGCGAGAGATTGTCAAACATCCACCAGCGTTCCACACTGCCTGTTCCGATTCAAACATCAAATGCGCCACACCCGCACCGCGAGCCGCTTGCCATGAGTTACTGCACTCACCTCGAAACCGTACCCGGCGGGACAACGCTGGCCGCCGACAAGCCGCAAAACGCGCCTCCCAAGGGTGTTCTGTACGCGCGCTACGACCTCGATCGCCTCCGGCGGGAAGTCACCGTAGACGATATTGCCTCGGGTCCCGCATCGCTGTGGCGCTATGCGCCGTTATTGCCCATCGATGACCCTGCGAATGCCGTCTCCCTCGGTGAGGGGCTCACGCCATTGCTGCGGGCCGATCGGCTCGCACGCTCACTCGGCTGCGCGAACCTGCGGGTGAAGGACGAGGGTCAAAACCCCAGCGGCACATTCAAGGACCGCGGCGCCGCCGTGGCGCTCAGCCGCTATCGGGAACTGGGCGTCAAGACGGTCATCTCGAACAGTTCCGGCAACGCAGGAGGGTCATGGGCCCTGTACAGCGCGCGCGCGGGCATCGAGTGCGTCAATATCCTCCCCACCGACGCGCAGACTTCCAGCCGCAGGCACTGCAGCCTGTCCGGATCACGCACCTACTACGTGGACGACTGGCATGCCGCGGGCAAACTGGTTGCCGACGCCTGCGCCAGGTTCGGCTGGTTCAACGTCAATACCCTGAAAGAGCCCTATCGGATGGAAGGCAAGAAAACGATGGGGCTCGAGATCGCCGAGCAACTCGGCTGGAAACTGCCTGACGTGGTCGTTTACCCCATGGGCGGAGGCCTGGGCCCGCTGGCGATCTGGAAAGCGTTTGAAGAGCTGTTGGCGCTGGGCTGGGTGACCGGACGCCTGCCGCGGCTTGTCGTCACGCAATGGACCGGGTGCGGACCCTTGGTGAAGGCCTGGAACGAAAAGAAGAGTGATGTCGAACCTTGGGAAAATCTGGACGTCCCGCCCGGCGGCCTGAAGTCGATCAATCCGCCCGGCGGACGTGGCGTGCTGGAACTGCTCGCACGCCATGGCGGCGGTGCCCTCGCGATCACGCTGGATGAGGCGCTCAGGGAGGTACGGGAAATGGCAACCTGCGAAGGGATCTTCGCGTGCCCCGAAAGTGCAACAGCCATCGCCGGATTGCGCAAGGCGCTCGCGAGCGGCATGGTTGACCGCGAAGATTCCATCGTCGTGCTGTGCACGGGATCGGGCCTTAAATCGATCCCCCTGTTGCCTGCGGGGCAGGAGCGGATCATCCGTTCCATTGATGATCTGGAAGCAACTCCGGCGGCTGACACGGTCGCCTTATCCGCATTGAATTCGGAGATCTCATGAGTACCAATGACTGGACCGCGCTGCGCGCAGAGTTTCCAACGCTGGCGCACTGGACCTACCTCGACGTGGCGCGCAAGACCATACCGCCGCGCTGCCAGGAACAGGCCGTGCAGAGCTATTACCAGGACGTCTACAACGAAGCGGGGACGGACGCCTGGTCGGCGACCAACGTCGCGCTCGGGCGCGCCGAACTGGCGCAACTGCTGGGCGCCCGCCCGGGCGAGATCGCCTTCACCAAAAACACCACCGAGGGCCTGGCGATCGCCGCGAACGCATTCCCTCTCAAGGCGGGCGACAACATCGTGCTCACCGACCAGGAGCACATCGCCAACATCTGGGTCTGGAAGCACTGGGAACGCAGCGGTGTCGAGATCCGCTACGCCAGAAGCGATCGCGGGCGGCTCCCGTTGCAGTCGTTCCTTGATGCGATCGACGCGCGCACACGCGTCGTCTCGACAGCCTACATTTCTTACGGCAACGGCTACCGGGTGAACCTCCCGGAACTCGGGGCCGTGTGCCGCGACCGCGATATCCGGCTGGTGGTCGATGGCGTACAGGCGGCGGGCATTCTCGCCGCCCCCCTCGGCGGACTCGGCGCCGACCTCATCGCCATCGGCGGGCATAAGGGCCTGTTTGGCCTGACCGGGTCAGGCGTGCTGTATTGCCGGGAGGAATTGGTGGATACCCTGCAGACAACGTTCATCAAGGAAGCGACGGCGCCTGAATCCCCGACGGCCCGCGCCCACGTCAATAGCCAGTTCGATTACGTGCGCCTCGCGCACCGCTTCGAGGGGGGTAACCCGAATTTTCTGGGCATCCGGGTCCTTCGGGCCGGGGCACGGTTCCTCACGGAGATCGGGCTCGACGATATCGAACAGCGCGTGCGGCATCTCACCGGCGTCTGCCTGCAGGCCTTGCGGAAGGCTGGGCTGCGCACCACTACGCCGGCGGAGTGGGAGGAACGCGCGCATATCGTCAACGTGCTGGTGCCGGACGCAACCCGCATCATGAACGCGCTGCGCGAGGACAGCCGCATCGTCGTCAACGTCAAGGACGATGCCGTGCGCCTCTCCATGAACTTCTTCAACACGGAAGAGGAAATCGAGCGCGCGGTACATGAAATCGTTCGGCACGCGCGTGCGCAAAGCGGAGTCGCAGCTGCGTAGCAACACGCCCGATAGTCATTCCCGTCTGCCCGCAACGGAGCTACCATGAATGAAATCGAATTCTTCGATCCCACCAGCTACACGGCGGTCAGCCAGTCTCACGCCCCGAGGCTCGACTCCCTGCAAGGCAAACGCATCGGTTTCCTGACCAACGAGGAGTGGCAGTCCTATTTTGCGCTGCCCGCGCTCAAGGCCCAGATCGAGGCCGACATCCCCGGCGTCGAGGTGCTCGCGGTGGACGCCTTCCCCAAGGGTAACGCCCGAATCGGCAGCGATACCGTCGCGGCCCTCGTCAAGGACAGCGGCGTCGACGCGGTCATCATCGGCAACGCGGCCTGAGGGTCCTGCGCCTCAGCATGCGGCCGTGCAGCCGCTAATCTCGAATCCCTCGGTATCCCCACCGTACTGCTCGCGCGGGCGGAATTCGTCGGCGTGATCAAGAACCTCATGTCCGGCCGCGGCCTGGCCGCGGACGCGGCGATGGTGGTGTTTCCGATGGAGCTGTTCCTTCCAGGCAGCGATATCAGCCCGGTCATCGAGCGCAAAGACGAGTTTTATGCCGGACTTACCCGCTGGACCTCCGCGGCGGGCGCTGGCGTCAAGCGGCGAGCCCGCCTGGTCCGCGTGTCCGGCGCGAGCCACGACGAGGCGATGGACAAGGCGGCCGACTTGTATCTGGCGAAGCTGTGGGGCGATGGACTGCCAATCCTGCCTGCCACCGCCGCGCGCGTGGACTGGATCCTGCGCGGCACCGGGCTCCCAAGGGACCAGGTGTTGGGCAAATTTCCGCCGCGCGGGGGCGTAACGACAATCGAATCCGTGGCGATCGCGCTTGCAATGGCGGGCGGGCGGCCGGAGTACCTGCCGGTGCTGCTCGCCGCCGTCGAAGCCTTTCTGGATCCTCACTCGGACAGCGCGGCGCTACAGGCCGATTCCGGCAGCGTATACCCGGTGATCATCGTCAACGGTCCGGTCGCGAAGCAGATCGGCCTCAACGACGGGTTCGGTTGCCTGGGGCCGGATCCGCAGCATCCCGCCGGGGCCAGCATTGGGCGGGCCTTGCGCCTGATGCAGCAGAACCTGGGCGGCGCGTTGCCGGGCACCGGGGCCATGGCCATGTTCGGGGCGATGCGCTACACGAACGCGGTGTTTGCCGAGGACGAAGCCGGCTTGCCGGCGGGCTGGCTTCCGCACGGTCACGAGCGTCACGGCTACGCTGCCGGAACGAATTCGGTGTCTCTCGTCTTCGCCAACGGCGTCAGCAACATCAAACGCCGCAGCGCCATCAAGGAAACCGCGGAGAACGACGTCCTGCAAGGCATGTATCGGATCGCTGACGTGCTGCGCGGTGCGCAATTAGGTTGTTTGCCGGGCTACCGCGAAGGTACCCCGGGTGTCCTGTTGATACCGGGCGTCAACGCGGAGGTGATGGCCGGGCTCGGCTGGACCAAGCAATCGATACGCGAGTTCCTGTGGCAACACTCGCGCGTCCCCTTTGACCAGTTGCGGCGCTCCGGCGCACTAGAGTGGATCCAGCTCCAGGCAGCCGAGAGCGCCAGCGTCGATCCCTGGCCTATCGCAGCGTCTCCGGACAATTTCGTGGTCGTGGTGGCCGGCGGCGGACACCCGACCAACGCGTACTGGCTGCCTGCGTGCTGTCCGCACGTGATTGGCCGCGAGATCAGCATCCCTCCTGACTTTGCAGCGCTGTTGGCCGATTCGGAAAACCGCCGACGGGATGCCGGGCGTGGCAACTCCAGTTGAGCCCGGAGCGACAATTGCCCAAACCCATCATCGAACTCATCGCGATTAAATCGCCACCGTGGTTGGCGCCGGCAAGCGGACCTGCAAAGATGTCACCCGCTGCGGACCGAAGCTGGCCCAGCGGGCGACGGATTTCCCGAAACGCGACATCGTCATGTGGGCCGGCATGATCAAGCCCTCCGGCACCGGGCAAGGGTAACGGCACCGCCATGCTACGGCTGTGGGGGCGCCCAACGTCCGGACGAACGAAGAAGGTGCTGTGGACTCTGGCGGAAATCGGGCTGCCGTTCGATTTCATCCTCGC
>CAZXNF010000073.1:0-10635 GCA_964641785.1 uncultured Streptomycetaceae bacterium
GGCCTGAAGAGCGGCGACATCGTGACCGCCTACAACGGACGCCCGGTGAAATCCGGCAGCGCCCTGCGCAACCGCCTGGGTCTGACGCCGGTCGGCGAGGATATCGAACTGACCCTCGTGCGCGACGGCCGCGAGCAGAAGGTTCGTGCGCAGATCGCGGCGCAGCCCTCGCAGTCGGTCGCGGGGGAAAACGTTCCGCAGCTCGCCGGCCTGCGCGTGGCCAACCACAGCAGCGGCCAGGCCGTCCTGGTCACCGCGATCGAGACCGGCAGCGCGGCGGCGGCCAGTGGCCTGCGCCCCGGCGACGCTATCATCGCGCTCGCGCGCCGCCGCGTGCGCAACGTTCCGGAATTCCTCAGCGTGCTGAATGCCGTGCAGGGCCAGTTCGCGATGACGGTGGTGCGCGGCGAAACGCAGATGACGTTCGTCTTCCGCTAATCTGGAAAAAGTCGAGGGGATCGAATGAGGATAGACGAGAGAGGAACACGCCCTCCCGCGCGCATCCGGAATTTTCTTCTTTCCTCTCTCCTCTCTCCACTCACGTCTTTCGCCTTTCGCTGCCAATGGCGACGCGTCAGGCTTCCGCCGCCAGCCGGATCCCGGTAAAGGGCCAGCGGTCGTGCAGGTAGAAAAAGTTGCGGTAGCTCGCCCGCTGGTGTGACTGCGGCGTCGCGCAACAGCCGCCGCGCAGTACGTACTGGTTGCCCATGAACTTGCCGTTGTATTCGCCCAGCGCGCCTTCCTGCGGACGGTAGCCCGGGTAGGGCGCATAGGCCGACTGCGTCCACTCCCAGACGTCGCCGAACCACTGCCCGTCCATCTCGCCCTGCGCCGCGCGCGGGTGCAGCAGATCGGACTCCACGAAATTGCCGCTGACCGCCCGCCCGGCAGTTGCCACCTCCAGTTCGGCCTCGGTCGGCAGCCGCGCGCCGCGCCAGCGGGCGTAGGCGTCCGCCTCGTAGCCGCTCACGTGACACACCGGTGCGGCCGGATCGAGCGGCAGCAGCCCGCCCAGAGTGAATTCCTGCCAGGCACCGTCGGCCTGGCGCCAGTAGAGCGGCGCCGTCCAGCCGCGCTCGCGCACCGCGCTCCAGCCGTCGGCGAGCCAGTGCTGCGGCTGGCGGTAGCCGCCCGCCTCGATGAACGCGAGGTATTCGGCGTTGGTCACCAGCCGCGAACCGAGCCGGAAGTCCTCCAGCCAGACTTTGTGCCGCGGCGTCTCGTTGTCGAAGCAGAAGGCATCGCCGTCCGCGCCGATCTCGCGCAGCCCACCCTTGAAATCGATCCAGCGGAGCGCGACCGCCGTGCGCGGCGCAGCGGGCTCGCGCGCCCGGTAGACGGGTGCAAGCGGGTTCACTGAAAAGTTGTGCTTGATGTCCATCAGCAGCAATTCCTGGTGCTGCTGTTCGTGGTGCAGGCCCAGCTCGACGCGGCGGGCGATCTCGGCGGCAGATGCAGCCGGCGGGCGGTCGATCAGATCGAGCATCGCCGCATCGACATGGGCCCGGTAGCGGTAGACCTCTTCCACCGTCGGCCGCGACAGCACATGGCGCGAAGGCCGCGCGAAGGGCTGACCCACGGTCTGGTAATAGGAGTTGAACAGTTCCCCATAGCGCGGATGGAACACGCGATAGCCCGGCGCATACGGCGCGAGCACGAAGGTCTCGAAAAACCACGTGAGGTGCGCGAGGTGCCACTTGGGCGGACTGGTCTCCAGCACGCTCTGTACCTGGTAATCATCCGTCGCGAGCGGGGCGCACAAGGCCTCCGACCGCGCGCGGACGTTCCGGTAGCGGCTGGTGGAAGGCACCCCAGGGCGCAGGTCCGCCGTGCGTGCGTGCTGCTGCATGATGTTTTCCCCGCCTTCCCTCGTTGATAGGGCCTGAATATTACGCCGGGCCCCGTTGGCCGTTTTGATCCGTCGCCCGCTGGTTCCTGACTCTACACGGGCGTCCACTGCCCGACTGTCGCCTCCCAGCCTACATCGTCCTCACGGAGACCGGCGTCACATTCCCGCAACAGCAAGCCTTTAGGATGCGCATGGGCGTCATTGTTGCGGAGGCAAAGTTGAACCAGAATCAAGGGATAGCTTCGAAACTTCACGCGCGTTTGTTCGACGCCGTCTGCGGCGGCTCGCTGGTCTACAACACCTGCTGGGAAGACCCGGCGGTGGACCGGCTCGCCCTTGAACTCGCGCCCGACGACCATGTCCTCGTCATCACGAGCGCCGGCTGCAACGCGCTCGACTACGCCCTGATTGGCCCCGAGCGCATCTATGCGGTGGACGCGAACCCCGCGCAGAACGCGCTGCTGGAACTGAAGCTTGCCGGCATCCGCGGGCTCCCCTATGAGGACTTTTTCCGGGTGTTCGGCGAGGGCCATCATCCGCATTTTGCCGCGCTGTATCGTGCGACGCTGCGCGAGCAACTGTCGGCCCCGGCGCGCAGCTGGTGGGACGAGCGCCCGCACTGGTTCGCCACGCGCGGCGGCGCGCGCAGCTTCTATTTCCGCGGCCTCGCCGGCACCTTCGCCCGCGGCTTTCGCGCCTACTGCAGCGCCCGGCCGCCACTGAAACGCGCGCTCGACACGCTGCTGGCCGCGCCCGACCTCGGCACCCAACGCTCCGTCTACGACGGCGAAGTGGCCCCGCGCCTGTGGAACCGCGGCATGCAGTGGGCGCTCTCGCGGCAGCTCACCATGACGATGCTGGGCGTCCCCGGACCGCAGCACGACGAACTCAAGCGCCAGCACCCGCGCGGCGCCGGCGGGTTCGTCCGTGATGCCATCGACTACGTATGCCGCAGCCTGCCGCTCACGGACAACTACTTCTGGCAGCTCTACGTACGCGGCCACTACACCCCGGAAAGCTGTCCCGAGTATCTCAAGCCCGGCAACTTCGCGCGGCTGGCTGGCGGACTCGCCGACCGCGTCGAGGTGCATACGACGACTGTGGCGGACTTCCTGCACGGCCACGACGGCAACATCTCCAAGTTCGTCCTGCTCGACCACCTCGACTGGATGCACGAGCCCGCGCTGGCGGAGGAGTGGGAAGCGATCCTCACGCGCGCGCGACGCGGCGCGCGCGTCATCTTCCGCAGCGCGCATGCCGACCCCTGGTATCTCGAGCGGCTGCGCGTGCGCGGGACGCGGCTGAGCGAGCAACTCGCTTTCCAGCGCGAGCGGGCCCGGGAACTCTCGATCCGCGACCGCGTGCACACCTACGCGGGCTTTCACATCGGGGTCGTGCCGGCCTAGGCCGGACGCCGCCGCATGGACCTGACCGAGCTGAAAACGGTCTGGCATCTCCTGCGGGGCGTGGGCGCCGACGGGCCGCTGGCCGAACGTCTCGACCGCTTCTATCGGCCCCAGGCCGGCAGCTACGACCGCTTCCGCGCTCGCCTGCTGGCCGGGCGCGGGGCGCTGATCGCGCAACTGCGAGCGCACCTCCCCGACGGCGCGCGCGTCGTCGAACTGGGCGCCGGTACCGGCTCCAACGCCGCGCTCTGGGGCGCACGGCTTCCCGCGCTGCACTCGCTGGAACTGGTGGACCTGTGTCCTTCGCTGCTGGAGCAGGCGCGCCTGCGCTGCCGTCCGCTCGCTAACGCGCGGGTGATCGAAGCCGACGCCGTGGCCTACCGGCCCGCGGAGCCGGTGGACTGCGTGTACTTCTCGTATTCACTCACCATGATGCCGGACTGGTTCCGCGCGCTGACCAACGCGCTCGCGATGCTCAAGCCCGGCGGCGTGCTGGGCGTCGTCGACTTCTACGTCTCCCGCAGCGAGGTGGAAGACGGACGGGCCCGGCACAACACCCTGACGCGCTGGCTGCTGCCGCGCTGGTTCCGCCACGATGGCGTGCGGCTCGATCCGGCGCACCTCGAAACGCTGGAAACGCTCACGGACCGGCAATTTCTGCTGGAGGACGCAACCCGCCTGCCGTACCTGCCGGGCATCCACGCGCCCTACTACGCGTACGTGGGCATCAAGACTGGCGCGCCGCGCGCCGAAGCCGTCCAACACCTGTGGAAAACACTGGCCGCATCATGAAACGCATCCGTGCCCTGTTCATCTCCGACGTGCATCTCGGCTCGCGCGCCTGCCAGGCCGAGCGGCTGCTCGACTTCCTCAAGCAGTACGAATCCGAATACCTGTTCCTCGTCGGCGACATCATCGACCTGTGGGCGATGAGCCGCAGCGTGTACTGGCCCGCGGCGCACAACACGGTCGTGCAGAAGGTGCTGCGCAAGGCGCGGCACGACACCAAAGTCATTTTCGTACCCGGCAACCACGACGAGGCGCTCCGCGAATACGTGGACGCCTCCTTCGGCGACGTGCGGCTGGTGCGCGAATACGAGCACACCGCGGCGGACGGCCGGCGCTACATTCTCCTGCACGGCGACGCCTACGATCAGGTCACGCACTACCACCGCTGGCTATCGGTGCTGGGTGATGTTTCCTACACGATCCTCGTGCACATCAACCGCTGGCTGTCGTGGTGGCGGCGCAAGCTCGGCGTGGCCGGACACTGGTCGCTCGCGGACTACGCCAAACGCAACGTGCTGAAGGCGGTCGCCTTCGTCAGCGACTTCGAGCGCGCCGTGGTGCGCGACGTGCGCGAACGCGGCTTCGACGGCGTGATCTGCGGCCACATCCACACCCCGGCGCTGCGGCAGGTCGACGGCATCACCTACATCAACTGCGGGGACTGGGTGGACAACTGCACCGCGATCGTCGAGCACCTCGACGGGCGCATGGAACTGGTGCGGGCGACGCCCGCGCTGGAGGCGGTGCGGCTGGAAGAGCGCCTGCCGAAGGCCGCGAACGGTTAGCCGGGGTCCTTGGCCTTCAGCAGCGGCGCCGTCAGCGACACGAGGCTGGCTTTCTGCTGGCCGCCCGCATCAAAATTGTCCGGCGCAAGCCAGCGCTCGAACGCGGCCTTGAGCGCCGGCCATTCGCTGTCGAGAATGGAAAACCACGCCGTGTCGCGGCTGCGGCCCTTGTAGACGACCGCCTGCCGGAAGATGCCCTCGTAGGAGAAGCCGTAGCGCTGCGCCGCCCGGCGCGAAGGCGCATTCAGCGAATCGCATTTCCATTCATAGCGCCGGTAGCCCAGCGCGAAGGCGCGCTGCATCATGAGAAACATCGCCTCGGTCGCAGCAGGTGTCTTCTGCAGCAGCGGCGAATAGGCCAAATGCCCGACTTCGATCACGCCGCCGCGCGGGTCGATGCGCATGTGGCTGGCCACGCCAACGGGCCCGCGGGCCTTGTCCACGATGGTGAAGAACAGCGGGTCCTTGCCCGCGCTGTATTCATCCACCCAGGCGCGGTAGTCCGCCAGCGTCGCGAACGGGCCGTAGGCCATGTAAGTCCACATGCGGCCGTCGTCGCGCGTGTTGGCGGCATGCAGGGCCTCCGCATGCGCCGGCGCCAGCGGCTCGAGTTGGGCGTAGCGCCCATCCATGGGTTCGCGCGGCGGCAGCGTTGCGGGCTTCCAGTCCGGTAGCGGCAGACCGATGGACTGGCCGAAGGCGTTGGTGGCAGAGGCCATGTTCAGATCCCGAACACGCGCTGCGCGTTGCCGCCGCGCAGCTTGTCGCGCGCGGCGGGCGGCAGCTCGTTGATGCGCGCGAGGATGCCGATCATGTCACTGATGTTGTGCGGGTAATCGCTGCCGAACAATACGCGATCCTCGCCGAAGGCCTGCAGCGTGCTCTGCAGGGCCTCGCGCGAATACAGGATGGAGTCCGCGTAGATGCGTTTGAGATAGGTGCTCGGCCGTTCGGCGATCTTGGTCCGGCAGGCAGCGATCACGTCGTAGCAGCGGTCGAGCCGGGAGGCGAGGAAGGGCAGCGTGCCACCGCCATGCGCGACGATGAGCTTCAGCTTCGGATAGCGGTCGAAGAAGCCGTCGAAGATCATGCGCGAGACCGCCAGCGTGGAGTCGAAGGTGAATCCCACCGACGCGGAGAGCTGATAGACCGCCATGTCCATCTCCGCGCAGCCACAAGGCACGGTGGGATGCAGGAACACCGGCAACGCGCGGCGATCGATCTCCGTCCACACCGGCGCGAAGCGCTCGTCGGTCAGCGAGGCGCCGCCGATGTTGCCGAGGACCATCACGCCCTTCGCGCCCTTGTCCACGGCACGCGCCAGTTCTTTCAGCGCGCTGTCCGGATACTGGAAAGGCAGGGAGGCCATCCAGCGGATGCGCGCCGGATATTCCTTCTCGGCCTGCGCGAAACTGTCGTTGATCGCCTGCGCTGCGCGCGTGCTGGCCTGCTCGTCGCCCCAGTAGACGTTGGGCCCGGTCAGCGACAGCACCGCCATGCCGACGCCCGCCTCGTCCATCGCCGCCATGCGCTGGCCGTAGTCGAACATGCGTTCTTCCGGCGTCATGAAAGCGACGCCGTCGTAATGAATGACTTCCTTGCCGCCGGTCACCTGCTTGATGCTGAACCGCCCGCCGCTGTGCGCGCGGAACAACTCCAGCCATTCCGGGCACAGCATGTGGGAATGGACGTCGATGGCCTGCTGCATGGTTTGCCTCCTGTGGCGGCACGGGGCTTCCGCCTCGCGCCCGATTATTCTGGTTTGACGCCGATGAACATTATTCCGGCCTTACGCCGGAGTCCTTGATCATCTTGCCAAAGCGCGCCAACTCCGTCTTGATGTAACTGCCGAACTCCGCGGGCGTACCGGCGAGGATCTCCGCGCCGTCCGCGGTGATGCGCGCGGCGGCGTCCGGCTGCTTCAGCGCGCGGACGGCCTCGGCATTGAGCTTCGCGATCACTTCCGGCGGCGTGCGCGCAGGCGCGACGATGCCCTGCCACGAATAGAACACCACGTCCTTCAGCCCGGCCTCCCGCATGGTGGGAATCTCCGGCGCGACGGTCATGCGCTTCTCGCCGGTGTGGGCGAGCGCGCGCAGGCGGCCGCTTTGCACGTAGTTGAGCGCGGTGTTGGCGAACATCGCCGTGATCTGGCCCGCCAGGAGATCGATATCCGCCGGGCCGCTGCCCTTGTAAGGCACCTCGATCAGGTCGGTCTTGGTCACGCTGCGAAACAGCGCCATCGACATCCACGAAGGACTGCCGGTGCCGGCGGTGCCGTATGGAATCTGGCCCGGCTTCGCCTTGGCGAGCGCGATGAACTCCTTGATGTTCTTCGCCGGCAACGACGGATGCACCGTCAACACCATCGGAATGCGCGCGATCAGGACCACCGCGGCGAAGTCGGCGACCGGGTCGTACGGCAGCTTCTTGTAGATGTGCGGGTTGATGCCCAGCGTCGTGCTGGTGGCGAGCAGGATGGTGTAGCCGTCGGCGGGCGAGCGGGCCACAAATTCGGCGCCGATCAGCGTCGCGGCGCCGGCGCGATTTTCCACGACCACGGTCTGGCCCATCGTCTCGGTCATCTTGGCGCCCATGACGCGGGCAATCATGTCGGTATTGCCGCCGGGGGCATAGGGCACCACATAGCGCACCGGCTTGGCGGGAAACGTCTGGGCCGCGGCCGGGAGGCCACCCGATACGACCGCACACGCGATGATGGTGAACAGGGCACGGGAATGAGGCATGAGATGCATCCTGGAATGGGTGACAGCGCCGCGCGACGTTCGATCGGGAGGGAATCGGATGATGACGACGCTTCGCAGGTCAACAGAAGGTGGACGGATTATCGGTGAAAACGCGCACCACGCAAAGCAAAGGGCATGCCACTGCCAGGTTCCGCAGACCCCGTGCTAGACTCAAATGCCTCGCATTTTTCCACAAGTTTTCCTTCCTCCCCTCTCCGTCATGACCGAAACCACCACTCTGGAAGTCAACGGCGTGCGCCGCACCGTGCACGCGGAAACCGACACGCCGCTCCTCACCATCCTGCGCAACGACCTCAAGCTGAAGGGCGCCAAGTTCGGCTGCGGGCAGGGCCACTGCGGCGCCTGCATGGTGCTGCTCGACGGGCATGCGGTGAATGCCTGCGACACGCCGCTGTGGTCAGCCGCCGGCAAGCAGGTGACCACGGTCGAAGGACTGGGCACGCTGGAAGCGCCGTCCACGCTGCAACTCGCTTTCATCACCGAGCAGGCGGTGCAGTGCGGTTACTGCATCAGCGGCTGCATCGTATCGGCGGCGGCCCTGCTCAAGCGCAACACCAACCCCACCGAAGACGAGATCAAGGCGGCACTCGCGCGCAACCTGTGCCGCTGCGGTACGCAGTCGCGCATCATCAAGGCCGTGCAGCGCGCAGCCAAGGCCGGTGCGCCTGTATGAGTGCGCCGGCCAAGCTGCCGAGCATGCTGGTGGCGAACCCGCGCCTGAACCGCTGGGTGCGCTTCAACGCGGACCAGTCCGTCACGATCGCCACCGGGCGCGTGGAAATCGGCCAGGGCGTCATCACCGCGATGGCGCAGATCGCGGCCGAGGAACTGGACGTCGCGCTCGACCAGGTGAAGATGATCGGCGGCGACACGGTGCTGACGCCCGACGAGGGCCACACCTCCGGCAGCCGCTCCATCGACGAAGGCGGCACCGCGATGCGGCACGCCTGCGCCGAAGCGCGCCAGGTGCTGCTCGCCGCCGCCGCGCAAACGCTCGACATCCCCGCGGACAGGCTGACCGTCGAGCGGGGCAGCATCAGCGGCCTCGACCGCATCCGCCATGTCAGTTACTGGGACCTGCCGCACGCCGACCTGCTCGACCGCGACGCCGTGCCGGGCGTAAAAGCGAAGCCGGTTGCGAACCACACCATCGTCGGCAAAAGCGCGCCGCGGCTGGACCTTCCCGACAAGGTCTTCGGCAACCCCCGCTTCGTGGCCGACATCGAACTGCCCGGCATGCTGTTCGGACGCGTCGTGCGGCCGCCTTCTTACGAGGCGCAACTGGAATCCTTCGACGAAGCCGCGATCCGCAAGCTCCCGGGCGTGGTCGCCGTGGTACGCGATGGCAACTTCCTCGGCGTCGTCGCCGAGCGCGAGGAGCAGGCGGTCAAGGCGCGCACAGCCGCCATCGCCGCCGCCCGCTGGAAAGAAAAGCCGCTGCCCACCGATGCCGCGGACATCTACCGCTACCTGGAGACCCGTCAGACCACCGACAGCGTGATCTTCGAGGCCACTGACGCAGATGCAAAGGCGCGGGGGACACGCAGCTTCGAAGCACGCTACGTGAAACCCTATCTCGCGCATGCCTCCATCGGCCCGTCCTGCGCGCTGGCGCAGGTCATGGACGGCAAGATCGAAGTGTGGACGCACAGCCAGGGCGTGTATCCCCTGCAGCGCGACCTCGCGGTGGTGTTCAACGTCCCGCCCGAATCCATCATCGCGCACCATGTGGACGGCTCCGGCTGCTACGGCCACAACGGCGCCGACGACGCGGCGCTCGACGCCATCCTCCTCGCGCGCGCGGTACCGGGCCGTCCGGTGCAGGTGCAGTGGATGCGCGAGGACGAGTGCGCGTGGGAACCTTTCGGCCCGGCGATGGTGGTCAAGACCCGCGCCGCGCTCGACGCGGCCGGCAACATCGTCGACTGGTCCTTCGACCTGTGGAGCAACGGCCACACGCAGCGCCCGGGTGCTGCCAAGGCCACCGGCAAGGTGTGCTCGCTGCTGGCGTCGTGGCATCTCGCGGACCCCGTTGCGCGGGTACCGCAGGGCGATCCGCCGATGGCGGGCGGCGGCGGCATGGCGCGCAACGCGCAGGTGCTCTACGACCTGCCCAACCAGAAGGTGACCGCGCACCGCGTCGAGGAAATGCCGCTGCGCGTGTCCACTCTGCGCGCGCTCGGCGCCTATGCCAATGTGTTCGCGGGCGAGTCCTTCATGGACGAGCTCGCCGCCGCTGCGGGCGCCGATCCGGTCGAGTACCGGTTGCGTCACCTGAAAGACCCGCGCGCGCGCGCCGTCATCGAACTGGCGGCACGCGAGTCCGGCTGGCGCGCCGGCGAGGTGAGCGACGGCACCAAGGGCCGCGGCATCGCCTTCGCGCGCTACAAAAACGGCTACGGCTATTTCGCGGTGGTGATCGAAGTCGCGCTGGAGCCGGAGTTGCGCGTCACGCGCGCCGTGTCGGCAGTGGACGTGGGCATGGCCGTCAATCCCGACGGCATCGCCAACCAGACCGAAGGCGGCATCATCCAGGCGATCAGCTGGACGCTCAAGGAGCAGGTGAACTTCGACCGCGAGCGCGTGCTGTCGCGCGACTGGGAAACCTACCCGATCCTGACCTTCCCGGAAGTGCCGCGCGTGGAGGTGCACCTCATCAACCGCCCCGACGAGAAGCCCCTCGGTGCCGGCGAAACACCGACTGGCCCGACCGCTGCGGCCGTCAACAACGCGATCGCGCATGCGCTGGGCATCCGCCTGCGCGAGCTGCCGCTCACACGCGAGCGCATCATCGCCGCGCTGGCCTGACCTGGAGGAATACCGTGAAGATCATAACCAACGGCATCGAAACCTGGTACGACATCACCGGCATCGGCCCCTGGCTCGTGCTTTCGCATTCGCTCGCCTGCAATTCCAGCATGTGGGATCCGCAGATAGCGGAACTGACGAAACACTTCAAGGTGCTGCGCTACGACACGCGCGGCCACGGCCAGACGGAAGCCCCGCCCGCCCCGTACACCCTGGACCAGCTCGCCGAC
>CAZXNF010000074.1:0-10576 GCA_964641785.1 uncultured Streptomycetaceae bacterium
ACCCTCACCGGCGGCACCACCCAGGTCAGCGACGTCAACGCGCTCACCGCGGTGCTCAACACCGGCGCGACCACGCTGTCCGCGGGCGGCGGGCTTACCGTGTCCGGCGCCTCCGGCAACCTCACCACGACCTCGACGACACTAGCCTTCGGCGCAACCACCGTGACCGGTGCGCTGGCCGGCACGGCGGCGGGGGCGGTGACGCAGAGCGGGCCGCTGACGGTTACAGGCACGACGAACCTCGGCGCAGGCGCGAACGCGATCACGCTCGACAACGCCGGCAACGACTTCCAGGGTGTCGTGACGCTGAACAACAGCGGCGCGAACGACGTCACCATTACCGACACGAACGCTCTCGTGCTGGCCACCTCGGGCATCGGCAACAATCTGGTTGTGACGGCGGGCGGTTCGATCAGCCAGACCGGGCCGCTCACGGTCGGCGGCACGTCGACTTTCACGGTGACGGCGCCGACGAGCGACATCGTGCTGTCCGCGGCGAACGTGCTGACGGGCCTCGTCACCATCAGCGGCGGCGCCAACGTGCGCGACCTGAACCTGCACAACACGACCGTGGGCGCCAACGTGCCCGCGCTGGGCGGCCTGATCAACCTGCGCAACCTGACGCTCACGCTGGAGAACGCGCCGGTGGTCAACCTGCCGGCCGCGACGCTGAACGCCGGCGGCAACCTGGTCGTGACCTCCGGCGGCACGATCACGCAGTCGGGTGCGCTGAATGTCGCGGGCAGCTCGACGCTCACCGCGCCGGGCAGCGTCACGCTGGGCGGCGCCAACGACTTCACGGGCGCCGTCGCCATCACCTCCGGCGGCAGCGTGACGGTGAACGACATCAACGCCCTGTCGCTCGGAACGGTAAGCGCCGCCGGCACGGTGCTCGCGACGGCCACCGGGAACCTGTCGCTCAACGGAGTGATCTCCGCGGGCGGCGCGGGCGACGCGATCGTGCTCGCCGCGCAAGGCGGCAATTTCGTGAACTTCGCCGGCGGCGGCGCGCTGTCCACGCCGGCCGGCCGCTGGCTCGTCTACGCGGTCGATCCTGCGCTCAACACCTTCGGCGGCCTGGCGAGCGGCCAGCAGGCGATCTGGAACGCGACCTACGGCGCGAATCCCCCGGCGTCGCTCGCCGGCTACGGCGGCAACCGCTACGTGTTCAGCCTGGCGCCCGTGCTGACGATCACCTCGCTCGACCTGACCAAGACCTACGGCCAGGACGTGACGGTGCCGCTGCAGGCGAACTATTCGGTGACGGGCTTCATCAACAACGTGTGGGGCGGCACGGCGGTGTTCACGGCCGACACCGCGCTCAACGTGTTCACGGGTGCGCCGCTGCTCACCTCGGCCGGAGCCATCAACACCGCGGGCGTCGCGGGCTCGCCGTATGCGATCAACGTGGTCGCCGGCACGGTGGCGCCCACGACCGGCTACGGCTTCGGCTACAGTTCCACCGGCTTGCTGACCGTGAACCCGGCGCCGCTGTCGGTCCGCGCCGACGACAAGTCCCGGCCGATCGGCGACCCGAACCCGCCGTTCACGGCGACCTACACGGGCTTCGTCAACGGCGAAAACCCCGGCGTGTTGGGTGGGGCGCTGGTGTTCACCACGCCGGCCAACCTGGGTTCGCCCGGGGGCACCTACCCGATCACGCCTTCCGGGCAGACATCGGTCAATTACACGATCACCTACGTGAACGGCGTGCTGACGGTGACGTCGCCGGCGTCCCCCAGCCTTTACAATCTGCTCTTCACGCAGTCCGCCAGCGTTCCGCGAGCGCCCAACGGCACGGTGGCGAGCACGCTGTGCACGGGCAGCGCAGGCATGACGATACTGCCGGCGCCTGGCATCGCGCTTGCCTTGTCGGGCGCAGCCGACTGCGACGAGAGCGGCACCGAGGGCACCGGTACCGCACAGACGCCCGCCCGACCGCAGCGGGATGCGGGACAGCGGCCGGTCCCCCTGTCACTTGCGCCAGAACGCGGGCGTCAGGACGATGAACAGGGTGAATAGTTCCAGCCGGCCAGCCAGCATGGCGACGGTGCAGACCCAAGTCTGGAAATCGGTGAGCGACGCGTAGGTGGTCGCCGGGCCGACCTCGTTCAGGCCGGGGCCGGTGTTGTTGATGGTTGCTATCACGGCGGAGAACGCGGTCACCGCATCGAGCCCCGAGGCCATCAGCAGGAAGGTCATGACGATGATGCACGCGCCGTACAGCGACATGAAGGCGAGCACCGCGTAGACGATCTGGTTGGGCACCACCGCGCCGCCGAGCTTCACCGGTACCTGCGCCTGTGGGTGCAGCAGGCGGGTCATCTCCCGCAGGCCCTGGCGCACCAGCAGTTCGGCCCGCACCATCTTGATCCCGCCGCCGGTCGATCCCGAACTGGACGCGAAGCAGCACAACAGCAGCATCAGCATGGGCGCGAAGATCGGCCACTGGTTGTAGTCGGTGTTGGCGAAACCGGTGGTGGTGGCGATCGAAACCGTGTTGAAGGTCGCGTAGCGCAGCGCAGTCCAGAAATCCGGATAAATCCCCTTGGCCAGCAGGAACAGCGCGATCGCCAGGCTGCCGCCGAGGCAGACCAAAACGAACATGCCCGCCTCGGGGTCGGCGCGGTAGGCGCGTGGGCTCTTCTCGCGCCAGGCCGTGAAGTGGGTGGCGAAGTTCATGCCGGCCACCAGCATGAAGACGATGGTGACGATTTCGATGGCGACCGAATTGAACTCGCCGAAGCTGGCGTCATGGGTCGAGAACCCGCCGAGTCCCATGGTGGTGAAAGCGTGGCAGACCGCGTCGAACCAGCTCATACCGGCGAGCCGGTAGGCGATCAGGCAGGCTGCCGTAAGGCTGAAGTAGATGAGCCACAGGCCCTTGGCGGTCTGCGCGATGCGCGGCGTCAGCTTGGTGTCCTTCATCGGCCCGGGCGTTTCCGCCTTGTAAATCTGCATGCCGCCGACGCCCAGCATGGGCAGTATCGCCACCGCCAGCACGATGATGCCCATGCCGCCCAGCCACACAAGCTGGCAGCGCCAGAAGTTGATCGAGTGCGGCAGGGCGTCGAGGTTGGACAGAACCGTTGCCCCGGTGGTGGTGATGCCGGACACCGTTTCGAAATAGGCGTCGGTGAAGGACAGTCCCGGCAGGTACAGCAGCAGAGGGATGGTCGCGAAGGCGGGCAGGACGGTCCACACCAGCGTCACCAGCAGGAAGCCGTCGCGCGGGGCTAGCTCCCGCCGGTGGCGGCGCGTCAACAGCCAGGTGATGAGTCCGGCGCCGAAGGTGAACGCGAAGGCCTCGTCGTAGATCGCTTCCGCGCCGTCACCGTAGTACCAGGACACGCCGAGCGGCGCGAGCATCGTCACGCTGAAGATCATCACGATCAGCGCGAGCGGGTGGATGACGGCGAGGGTGCGGAACATATCGGAAGGCGGCCGGCGGCCGCCGCGGCGTCAGAAGAAGCCGAGTCCCACCTGGAACAGCTTCTCGACCTTGGCCACCAGATGCTTGCTGGTCGCGAACACGATCACGTGGTCCTCGGCCTCGATCAGGGTGTCGTGGTGGGCGATCAGCACCTCGTAGTCGCGGGCGTCGAATGCGGCCTCCGGGGTGGCCGGCTTGTCCGCGCGGCGCCGCACGATGGCGCCGAGGGTCACGCCCTTGGGCAGGTCCAGCTCCTCGACGCGGCGTCCGACCACCCGCGAGGATTTGCGGTCGCCGTGGGCGATCAGCTCCAGCGCTTCGGCCGCCCCGCGCCGCAGGCTGTGCACCGCTTCGCAGTCGCCGCGGCGCACGTGTGCGAGCAGGGTGCCGATGGTGGCCTGCGCCGGTGAAATGGCGATGTCGATCTGCCCGGCCTGCAGCAGATTGACGTAGGACGAGCGGTTGATCAGGGCGATCACCTTGCGTGCGCCGAGGCGCTTGGCGAGCAGCGCCGACATGATATTGTTCTCGTCGTCGTTGGTGAGCGCGCAGTAGACGTCCATTTCCGACACATTTTCCTGTGCGAGCAGCTCTTCGTCGGTGACGTCGCCCGCCAGCACGAGGGCACGGTCGAGCTCGGCGGCGAGGCGTTCCGCGCCGGCCTTGCTGTATTCGATGATCTTGACCTCGTAGTTCTTTTCCAGCGCGCGTGCGAGCCGCCGGCCGATGTTGCCGCCGCCACCGATCATGACGCGCTTGACCGGCTTGTCCATGCGCCGCAGCTCGCGCATTACGGTGCGGATGTTCTGGGTAGCGGCGATGAAGAAGACCTCGTCGCCCGCTTCGATCACCGTCTTGCCTTCCGGATTCACCGGGCTGTCGTGGCGGAAGATGGCAGCCACGCGGGTGTCGATCTGCGGCATGTGCTTGCGCAGGTATTCGATCTCGTGCCCGACCAGCGGGCCGCCGTGGAAGGCGCGCGTCGCCACCAGACTCACCAGACCCTGCGCGAACTCCAGCACCTGCAGGGCCTCCGGAAACTCGATCAGCTTGACGATGTTGTCGGTGAGGATCTGCTCGGGGCAGATCGCGAGGTCCACCGCGAAGTTGTCGGCGGCGAAAATCTCCGGGTGCGACAGGTAGTCGGCCGCCCGGATACGCGCGATCTTGGTCGGGATGTTGAACATCGTCGCCGCCAGCTTGCAGGCAACCATGTTGGTCTCGTCGCTCTGTGTGACGGCGAGCAGGATGTCGGCGTCGCGCGCGCCGGCGCGTTCCAGCACGGCGGGATGCGCGGCATTGCCGACGACCGTGCGCAGGTCGAGGCGGTCCTGCAATGACTTCAGGCGCGCCCCGTCGGTGTCGATGACCGTGATGTCGTTGGCCTCGGAACACAGGTTGGCGGCGACGCTGGAGCCGACCTGGCCGGCGCCGAGGATGAGGATCTTCAGAACGTCACCTGTTGGGAAGAAAGCGAGAGACGGGAGAAGAAAGAGGAGAGACGGGCGGCGGGTGAACAGCGGTGGCGTTATGCCGAAAGGCCTGCGGTGCCGCTTTCTTGTGCGAAAATTCTAGCATGGGCACGAACGTTGAATCGCCCGCCGAAAGCCGTGCGCGTTTTCACGTGCCGCCGGTGCTCGCCTCCGGCGCCGAAGTCGACCTGCCGGCGGCGGCCGGCCATCACGCGGCGCGCGTGCTGCGGCTGGCCGCCGGCGCGGCAGTCACGCTGTTTGACGGGACCGGTGGCGAGTACGCGGGCCGCATCGTCCGCGTGGACGGCGCCCGTGTTCGCGTGGCGGTGGGTTCGCACCGGGCGGTGGAGTGCGAAGCGCCGGTACGGGTGACGCTCGCGCAGGGGATTTCGAGCGGGGAGCGCATGGACTACACCCTGCAGAAAGCGGTGGAACTGGGCGTAGCCGTGCTGCAGCCCCTGGCCACTGCCCGCAGCGTGGTGCGCCTGACCGGCGATCGCGCCGAGCGGCGCATGGAACACTGGCGCCAAGTCGTGGCCGGGGCCTGCGAACAGTGCGGCCGCAACACCGTGCCGGAAGTGCGGGCGATCGCAGCGCCGGCCGCCTGGCTGGCGGGGCTGGGCCCGGTGGACGGTGTGGCCCGGCTGACCCTGGCGCCCGCTGCCCCGCGGCGCCTGTCGGCGCTGGCGTCCGTGTCAAGCGCGCTTCTGGCCGTCGGGCCGGAAGGGGGGTTCGACGCCGCCGAACGCGCACTGCTGGCGCGCGCGGGTTTCGAGGCGGTCCGGCTCGGCCCCCGCGTGCTGCGGACGGAGACGGCAGCGCTGGCGGCGCTGGCGGCCATCCACGCGCGCTGGGGCGACTTTTAGCCCACGCCGGCGCGGCGGAGCCGCGCGCGTTCCGCCCCGGGCCATTCTCGCCTATCATTGCCGGCGATACCTTCCTCCTGAAGAACGAGACGCCGACGCGAATGGCGCGCCTGTCCCCCGATACCTTCGTTCAGTGGTGCCGTGCCGCGGCTCCCTACATCCACGCGTTCCGCGGCCGCACCTTCGTGGTCGCCTTTGGCGGCGACGTGGTGGCCAACGGGCCCTTCGTCACCCTGTCCCATGACCTCGGCCTGCTGGCGAGTCTGGGGGTGCGTCTCGTGCTGGTCCACGGCGCCCGCCCGCAGATCGACGCGCGGCTAAAGCAGCTGAAGCACCGCACGCGCAGCGTGCGCGGCCTGCGCGTGACGGACGACGTGGCGCTGGCCTGCGCCAAGGAGGCCAGCGGGCGCCTCGCCATCGAAATCGAGGCGCTGCTCTCCATGGAACTCGCCAACTCGCCGATGGCCAACGCGGACATCCGCGTGGCGCAGGGCAATTTCGTCACCGCCAAGCCGATGGGCGTGGTGGACGGCACCGACCTGCAGCACACCGGCGAGGTCCGCAAGATCGACGCCCCCGCGATCCGGCGCCGGCTGGACGACGGCGAAGTCGTGCTGCTGTCACCGCTCGGCTACTCGCCGACGGGCGAGATCTTCAACGTGGCGCTGGAGGACGTGGCGTCGATGACGGCGGTGGCCCTGCAGGCCGACAAGCTCGTGTTCCTGATGGATACGCCGGGCGTCACAGCCGGCAAGCGCAAGGAGTTCAAGCGCGAACTGACCTGCACCGAAGCCGAGCGCCTGCTCACGCGCGACCGTGACCTGACCTCGGACGTCACGCAGTACCTGCCCAAGGCAGTGCTGGCCTGCCGCCACGGCGTCAAGCGCGCGCACCTGGTGTCGGGCCGTACCGACGGCGCGCTGCTGTTGGAACTCTTCACCCGCCGCGGCGTGGGTACCATGCTCACCCAGGATCCGCTGGAAAAGCTGCGCGCGGGCAAGATCGAGGACATCGGCGGCATCCTGCGCCTGATCGAGCCGCTGGAATCCGACGGTACCCTGGTCAAGCGCTCGCGCGAACTGCTCGAGCGCGAAGTCGAGCGCTTCGTGGTGCTCGAGCACGACCGGCTGCTGGTGGGCTGCGCCGCGCTCTATCCCTTCGAGGGCACGGCCATGGCCGAACTGGCCTGTCTCGCGGTGCACCCGGATTTTCGCGGCGGCGGTGGCGGTGAGCGTCTGGTGCAGGCGATCGAAGCGCGCGCGCGGCGCTACCGCATCAAGCAGCTGTTCGTGCTGACGACCCGCGCCGAACAGTGGTTCGTCGAGCGTGGCTTCGAGGAGGCCGGGCCGTCGGCGCTGCCGCAGAAGAAGCAGCAGCTCTACAACTACCAGCGCAATTCCGTGGTGCTGATCAAGCGGCTCTAGACTGCTGTCGCCCCCCCCGTGCGCGTGTCTGCCCATCCCCCTGCCGCCGCTTGAAAATCCAACCGTTCCTGTCGCTGTCGTTCAAGCTGTTCCTCGCCGCCACCGTGCTGCAGGCGGCGATGCTGACCCTGCTGACGTGGAACAGTGTGCGCCTGATGGACGACAAGCTGCTCGAGCGCACCGAGCAGCGCCTGCAGGAAGAAAAGCAGCTGCTCGCGGCGGCCCTGCGGCCACTGCTGGAACGCGGCGACCACGCGCGGGCGCGCGTCGCACTCGACCGGCTGCGCGCGAACACCGGACTCACCTACTTCGTGCTCTTCGACGCCGCGGGCCGCCAGATCGCGGCGTCGGGCTGGGACGGGTCCGTCGCGTTGCCGACCCCTGCCGCAGAAATCACCGGCGACCTCGCCGCGCGGCGCGGTCGCTTCGACACGAGCGTGATGATCGACGGCGACGACCGGCCGCTGGGGGAGCTGCGCTTTGGCGTTGCCACCACCTTCCTGCAGGTGGCCCGCGACGAACTGATCCGCGACGCGCTGCTGATCGGCGGTTTTACCCTGCTCGTATCGGTATTGCTGACCGCCACCGTGGCGTACCTGCTGACGCGGCGCCTCGAGCGCCTCACGCGCGCCGTCGACCGCATGGCCGAGGGGAATCTCGACGTCACGCTGCCGGTCGAAAGCCTGGACGAGGCCGGGCGCCTGACGCGCGCCTTCAACCTGATGGCACAGTCGCTGCACGCGCGGCTCGCGGCGCTCCAGGCAAGCGAGGCCAAGTTCCATGCGATCGCGGACTACAGCTACGACACCGAGCTGTGGATCAACCCCAAGGGCAAGCTGATCTGGATCAATCCGCGCGCGTACGACGTGTTCGGCTACACGCCGGACGAGTGCCTGCTGATGGACAACTTCCCGGTGCAGTTCGTCGAGCCCGAGGATGCGCCGCGCACCGTCAAGCAGATCCGCCGGGCGCTGCGCGGGGGCACCGGGCAGGACTACGAGTTCCGCGCGCACCGCAAGGACGGCAGTAAGCTGTTCGCGGCCGCGGACTGGCGGCCCATCTTCGACACGAAAGGCGAGTATCTCGGCATCCGCATCTCCATCCGCGACGTCACGCAGCGGCGCGAGGCGGAGCAGCGCCTGGCGGCCACCGTCGCGGAGCTGCGCAACGCGCAGGTCGTGCAGCGCCAGTACCTGGAGCAGGCGCGCGCCGAGCATGCGCGGCTGTCCGCGCTGCTGGGCGCCATGGACTTCGGCATCCTGTTCGTCGGTAACGACGGCCGCATCGTGTATTCCAACCCGGCCTTCGCGCGCGTCTGGGGCGTGCCGCCCGGCGCGAACCTGGTCGGCGCCAAGCCGGCGGAGGCGCTCGCGCAGTGCGAGGCCGTGCTCGCGCGGCCCGAGGAGCAACTGCCCTTCGTGCTGGCGCTCGATGTCGACGGGCGGGTGCCGGCGCGCTACGAAATCCGCTTTGCCGACAGCCGGCTGCTCACCCAGGCCTGCCACCCGGTGGAGGACGTGTTCGGCCAGCCGGTCGGCCACATCTGGATCTACGAGGACGTCACCCTCGAGCGCCAGACCGCGGAGCAGCTGACCTACCTCGCCGAGCGCGATCCGCTGACCGGGCTGTTCAACCGGCACCGCTTCAGCGAGGAGCTGTCGCGGATGCTGGCGGATGCGGAGCGCAACCGCGCGCGCGTGGCGCTGCTGTTCTTCGACCTCGATGAATTCAAGTACATCAATGACACCTTCGGCCACCGCGCCGGCGACGCCATGCTGATCCGCGTGGCCGGCGAGGTGGTCGGCAACGTGCGGCGCAACGAGATCTTCAGCCGGCTCGGCGGCGACGAGTTCGCGATCCTGGTGCCGGACGTCACCGACGAGATGCTGCGCGTGCTGGCCGAGCGGGTGGTGACGTCGATCGCGCGCATCCACTTCCAGTTCGAGGGCCAGAACCTGCGCCTCACGACCAGCCTCGGCATCGCGGTGTTCCCCGAGCAGGCGACGAACACCGAGGAACTCATCGCGCACGCCGACACGGCCATGTATCAGGCCAAGGAAGCGGGCAAGAACGCCTGGCGCCTCTACCGGGCGGACCTCAACGCCTCCAACCTGATGGTGGCGCGCCTCAAATGGAACCATCGCGTGGCCCACGCGCTCGAGCGCGACATGATGGAACTGCATTTCCAGGGCGTGTTCGCCGCCGAGGATCTGCGGCTGTCGCACCTGGAGGTGCTGGTGCGCATGCGGGACCCCGAGTCCGCGGGCACGCTGCTGATGCCGGGCCAGTTCATCCCGCACGCGGAGAAGAGCGGCCGCATCCTCGACATCGACCGCTGGGTGATCCGCAAGTCGATCGAAACGCTGGCGGCGGGGCCGGACGTGCCCTCGCTCGCGGTCAACATCTCGGGCCGGTCGTTCGACGAGCCGACCTTGCCCAAGTACATCGCCGATCTGCTGCGGCAGCACGCGGTCGAGCCCCGCCGCCTGCTGGTGGAACTCACGGAGACCTCGGCGGTATCCGATCTGCACGACGCCCGGCGCTTCATCGAGGCGCTCCGCCAGACCGGTTGCCACGTCTGCCTCGATGATTTCGGCACCGGGTTTTCGTCCTTCGCCTACCTGAAGCACCTGGAGGCCGATGCGGTGAAGATCGACGCGCTGTTCATCCGCGACCTGCCGGCCACGCACGACAACCAGGTATTCGTGCGGGCCATCGTGTCCGTCGCCCGCGGGCTGCGTAAGGTGACCATCGCCGAGGGGGTGGAAGACCGCGCCACGCTCGACATGCTGCGCGAGATGGGCGTGGACAGCGTGCAGGGCTACCTGTTCGGCCAGCCTTCGCCGGATTTGCGCAAGGCGGCCCGTCCGGCCTGATCTCGCTATACTGCCGCCCCGGTCACCGATCACCGTCGATCACGAAACCGTCACAATATCCCCCTAGTCTCCCTCATCGCAGAAAGCACCCGCATGGCTCGCATGGTGAAGTGCGTCAAGCTCGGGCGTGAAGCCGAAGGGCTCGCGTTCCCGCCGTACCCGGGGCCCCTGGGCCAGCGCATCTACGAAAACGTTTCCCAGGAAGCGTGGAAGCAGTGGCTCGAGCATCAGAAGATGCTGGTGAACGAGAACCGCTTGAGCCTCGCCGACAAGAAAGCCCGTGACTACCTTGCCCAGCAGATGGAACAGCACTTTTTCGGCACCGGCGCCGACCAGGCCCAGGGCTACGTGCCGCCCGCGAAGCCCTAGTCCGGTCGCGGCCGGCCCGCTGCTCGCGATCCGCCGGGCACCGGCGTTACCGTCATGCTGATGCGCAAATCCGTCGTGCCCGCCGAACTCCTGCTCAACCGCGAGTTGCAGCTGGTCGAATTTAACGGGCGTGTGC
>CAZXNF010000075.1:0-8716 GCA_964641785.1 uncultured Streptomycetaceae bacterium
GGCGGTGATGTTGCCGGGCGTGCGGCCCAGCATCTGTTTCGCCGAGAGGCCGACGTCCTGAATGACTTTCTTGCCGTTGGGCCCGCCGTCCTGCCGGATGGCGACGACCGAAGGCTCGTCGAGCACGATGCCTCTGCCACGCACGTAGATCAGGGTGTTCGCGGTGCCGAGGTCGATCGCGAGATCGTTGTTGAAGTAGCCGCTTAGCCAGCCAAGCATGTTTGAAATTCCAAGGTTCGCGAATCCGTTGTTATTCGTTTGTCATGGCGCGGGCCACCGTGGCGAGCGCCGGTCAGAACACCATTGGCATGCGATGGGAACCCCATCGGCACCATGGCAGTGCGGCGCGCCGGACGCGTTTAAACGTTTGGCACGACTTTTCGAATAATCAGCGGGTTATGATACCTTATCGCCCTTTTTGATTAAAGGCTGGTCGCGGGTTTTTATGGCACTTTCCAAGGACGACGTGGCCCGGATTGCCCATCTGGCCCGGATCGAGATCACCCCCGAACAGGCGGCCGAAACGCTGGCCCAGTTGAACGACATTTTCGGGATGATCGAAAAGATGCAGCGGGTGCCGACCGACGGCATCGAGCCCATGTCACATCCTCTGGGCGGCAGCCAGCGCTTGCGCGAGGACGCCGTCGCCGTCACCGAGGCGGACGACCGCGAGCGCAACCTGCGCAACGCCCCGGAGCAAAACGGCGGGCTGTTCCTCGTGCCCCGGGTCGTCGAGTAAGGCCCGGCCATGGCTGATCTTGCCCATGCCTCGGTCGCCGAACTGGGCCGCCTGCTCGAGGCCGGCCAGGTCTCTGCGCTGGAGCTGGCCGACCTGTTCCTCGGCCGCATCGAGGCCCAGCGGGACCTGAACGCCTTTCTCGATGTCCGGCCGGAGGTCACGCGCGCGCAGGCCCGCGCGGCCGATGCCCGGCGCGCGGCGGGCGAACGGGGGGCTTTGCTCGGCGTTCCGCTCGCGCACAAGGACATCTTCGTTACGAAGGATTGGGCCTCCACTGCGGCGAGCCGAATGCTGGAGGGCTACATGAGCCCTTTCGATGCCGCGGTCGTCGAGAACCTCGCACAGGCGGGCATGGTCTGCCTGGGCAAACTGAACTGCGATGAGTTCGCGATGGGCTCGTCGAACGAGAACAGCGCGTATGGCAACGTATTGAATCCGTGGGACAAAGATGCGGTGCCCGGTGGCTCGTCCGGGGGGTCCTCCGCGGCGGTCGCCGCGCGGATTGCACCGGTCGCCACAGCCACCGACACCGGCGGCTCCATCCGCGAGCCGGCGGCGTTCACCGGCATCACCGGCACCAAGCCGACCTACGGACGGCCGTCGCGCTGGGGCATGATCGCCTTCGCCTCCAGCCTCGATACGGCGGGCCTGATGACCCAGACGGCCGAAGACTGCGCGCTCGTGTTCAATGCCATGCTTGGCTACGACGCGCGCGACTCGACCAGCGTGTACCGTCCGCGCGAGGATTACACGCGCGGCCTCAACGCCCCGCTCCAGGGGCTGCGGATCGGCGTACCGAAAGAATTTTTCGGCGCCGGGCTGGCGCCGGACGTGGAAAAGGCGGTAAGCGAGGCGCTGAAGGACTACGAGAAACTGGGCGCGCGGCTGGTGGACATCTCCCTGCCGAATGCCGAACTGGGCATCCCCGTGTACTACGTCGTCGCGCCGGCGGAGTGCTCGAGCAACCTGTCGCGCTTCGATGGCGTGCGCTACGGGCACCGTGCCAAGGACTACACCGATCTCATCGACATGATGAAGAAGTCGCGCGCCGAAGGCCTCGGCGCCGAACCCAAGCGCCGCATCCTGATCGGTGCCTACGTGCTGTCGCATGGCTATTACGACGCCTATTACCTCAAGGCTCAGAAAGTGCGGCGGATCATCGCCGACGAATTCCAGCAGGCGTTCAAGCAGTGCGACGTCATCGCCGGGCCGGTGACGACCAGCGTGGCCTTCGGCTTCGGCGAGAAGGCTGCCGATCCGCTCGCCATGTATCTCGCCGATCTCTATACCGTTCCGGGCAGTCTCGCCGGCATCCCGAGCATGAGCATCCCCTGCGGCTTCGGCGCCAGGGGCCGGCCGGTCGGGCTGCAGCTCATGGCGAACTACTTCGAGGAAGCGAAGATGCTGGGCGTGGCGCACCAGTACCAACTCGCCACTGACTGGCACCGGCGCGTGCCCGGGGGCGCCTGAACATGGCCTGGGAAGTCGTCATCGGGCTGGAGACCCACGCGCAGCTTTCGACCGTGTCGAAGATCTTCTCCGGTGCGTCGACTGCCTTCGGCGCCCCACCCAACACGCAGGCGAGCGCGGTGGACCTGGCGCTGCCCGGCGTGCTGCCGGTGCTCAACCGCGGGGCGGTGGAGCGCGCGATCCGCTTCGGCCTGGCGGTGGGCGCGACGATCGCGCCACGCAGCATCTTCGCGCGCAAGAATTACTTCTATCCCGACCTGCCCAAGGGCTATCAGATCAGCCAGTACGAGCTTCCGGTCGTGCAGGGCGGGTCGCTGTCGTTCATGGTGCAGCCCGCGCAGGGCGGGGCTTACGAGAAGACGGTGCAGCTCACGCGCGCGCACCTGGAAGAGGACGCCGGCAAATCGCTGCACGAGGATTTCGAGGGTCAATCGGGCATCGACCTCAACCGCGCGGGGACGCCTCTGCTGGAGATCGTCACCGAACCCGACCTGCGCTCGGCGGAAGAAGCGGTGGCGTACGCGAAAACCCTGCATTCACTCGTGCGCTGGATCGGCATCTGCGATGGCAACATGCAGGAAGGCAGCTTCCGTTGTGACGCCAACGTGTCGGTGCGCCCGATGGGTTCCGACAAGCTGGGCACCCGTTGCGAGATCAAGAACCTCAACTCGTTCCGCTTCATGGAGCAGGCGATCAACTATGAGGTGCGGCGCCAGATCGCGCTGGTCGAGGACGGCGGCAAGGTGGTGCAGGAGACGCGGCTGTACGATCCCGACCGGGACGAGACACGGGCGATGCGCTCCAAGGAAGACGCGATGGACTATCGCTATTTTCCTGATCCCGATCTGTTGCCGCTGGAAATTTCTACAGATTGGATCGATGAGATTCGTGCTGACGTGGACTCGAACGGTTTGCCTTGGAAGGTGGCCTCTGAATACGTTAGTCGCTACGAGATGGCTCCATCAGTCGCTTCAGAGCTTACTGGCACACGCGAAAAATCCTTATTTTTCGAGAAGGCATGCATTCGCAACACTGACACTGATTTCCCGATCGCGCTGATGTCCGACCTGGTCTTTGTAAGACGAGTCGCAAACTGGGTTGTCGGCGAAGTGTCGCGCAAGCTTAACGAAGATGGTGGAGAGCAATGGCCGTTTTGGATTTCTTCACAAACGCTCGGTCGATTAGTGCTCAGGGAGCACGAAGGAATAATCGCCACTAAAACAGCGAAAGAACTATTTAACGAGTTCTGGGATGCTGATCGAGCGACAGGATCGTGCAGGCCACCGGATGAAGTCGATGCTGTAATCGAAAAGCGCGGCCTGAAGCAGATTTCCGATACCGGAGAGATCGAAAAAATCGTCGATCAGGTGCTCGCTGCCAACGCCGCGCAAATCGCCGACTACAAGGCTGGCAAGGACAAGGCCTTCAATTCGCTGGTCGGCCAGGTCATGAAGGCGACCAAAGGCAAAGCCAACCCTGCACAGGTCAACGCCCTGCTGAAGCGCAAGCTCGGTTAGCGTTACTTCTTCGCGGCCGCGGCAGGTGCCGCGGGAGCGGGTGCAGGCGTTGCTGCGGGCGTTGCCGCAGCGGGAGCACCCGGAGCGGCCGTCGGTGGCTTGGACCCCGGTGCCGCACTACCCTTGAGCTCGAGGAAGCGGGTGCGCAACTCCGCGTAGTGCGTGTTGATCTCGGTGATTTCCTTGCGCTTGCGCATCAGCTGCGAATTCAGCGAGAGTTTCTCCTGGTCGATGCGCGTGACCTCGTCCTGAATGGCGGGCGGAACCTTGCCGGTGCCCTTGCGAAAGTCCTCGACTTTCTGCGTGGCCTGGGCCTGGCGCTCGATGGCGTTACGCAGCGTGGTGTTGAGGTTCGAGATCTGGGCTTCGACCGAAATGACTTCGCGCTTGCGTTTCTCCTCGATGTCCTGTTCGGTCGTGAACGTATCCATCAGCGCGCGGTCCTTGCGGGTCTGCTGCTCGGCCCGCGCCGCCTCCGCCTTCTTGCGCGCTTCTTCTTCCTCGCGGGCCTTGAGCTGTTCCGGCGTGGGCGCGGCGTCTTTGGTGTTGACGGTCACGCCGCGTTGGTTGAGCTCGCGCACTTTCGCGTCCTGCGGGGCGCGGTCGCCGCATTCCGTCTTGCCGGCGGCGTTCTTCCAGCAGTAGATCCGCGGACCGGTATCGGCCGCCAGCGCACCGCTGGAGAGGGCGCCCAGGACGGCGGCCAAGAGCGTCCTGCCTGCGGCGTTACGCATGGGCGCGGGAGCCGTATTCGGCGCGGTAGCGGGCGACGCTGCCGAGGTGACTGCGTAACGCTTCATCGGTTTCCAGATAGGCTGAGAGATCGTCCAGGGTGGCAATACTGGCCACCGGCATGCCGTACTGCTGTTCGACTTCCTGGGTGGCGGACAGTTCTCCCAGCCCGCGTTCCATGCGGTCCAGGGCAATTGCGACCCCGCAGGGTATAGCGCGCGAGGCCCGGATCAGGTTGACCGATTCGCGCACCGAAGTGCCGGCGGAAATCACGTCGTCCACGATCAGGACCCGGCCGGCGAGCGGCGCGCCGATCACTGCCCCGCCTTCGCCGTGGTCCTTCGCTTCCTTGCGGTTGTAGGCGAAAGGCACATTGCGCCCTGCATCGGCCAGCCCGATGGCGATGGCGGCGACCAGCGGAATCCCTTTGTAGGCGGGACCGAACAGCATGTCGAAGCCGATGCCCGAGGCCATGATAGCTTTCGCGTAAAATCCGGAAAGCGTCCTGAGCGACGCGCCGTCATTGAAGAGTCCGGCGTTGAAAAAATACGGCGACAGGCGCCCGGCCTTGGTCTTGAACTCCCCGAACAGCAGCACCTTCTGCCGGATCGCGAAGCGGATGAAATCGTGTTGATAATCAGCAGTCATGCAGCGGTCACACCGGTCGCCGAGGCCAGCGAATGTTACGCATAATCACCGCCAACCTCAACGGCGTGCGCTCGGCAGACCGCAAGGGATTTTTCCCGTGGATGGCGCGCCAAAAGGCCGACGTGGTTTGCGTACAGGAACTGAAGGCCCGGGCGGACGACCTGACCGACGAGATGCGCGCGCCCGGCCGTCACCGCGGCCATTTTCATTTCGCCGATAAGCCCGGTTACAGCGGCGCGGGCGTGTACGCTCAGCAGGCGCCTGATCGCGTGGTGGCGGGCATTGGCCACAAGGCCACCGATGCCGAAGGCCGCTACCTGCAGTGCGATTTCGGGAAGCTGTCCGTGATTTCTCTCTACTTGCCGTCGGGCTCCAGCGGCGAACATCGGCAGGCCGCGAAGTTCGCGTTCATGAAGCGTTTCTTTCCGCATCTCAAGGCGCTGCGCAAGTCCGGCCAGGAGATCGTGCTGTGCGGGGACTGGAACATCGCTCACCAGGAAATCGACCTCAAGAACTGGCGTTCGAACCGCAAGAACTCGGGCTTCCTCCCGGAAGAGAGGGGCTGGCTGACGCGTGTGTTCGACGAACTGGGCTGGGTGGACGTGTACCGCCGGCTCCATCCCGAGGCGACCGATGCCTGCTACACGTGGTGGTCGAACCGCGGCGCCGCATACGAGAAGAACGTGGGCTGGCGCATCGATTACCAGATCGCCACGCCCGGCTTCGCGGCCACCGCGAAGCGCGCGGAAATCTACAAGACGGAGCGCTTTTCGGACCACGCGCCGCTCATCATCGATTACGGATTCAAGGTCTGATGTTTACCGGAGCCATCTCATGACCGTCCGTCCCGCCGCCGACATCGGCATGGCGCTCGAAGAAGTCGACACGCCCTGTCTCCTGCTCGATCTCGACGCGTTCGAGCGCAACCTCGACCGCCTGGCCGAATCGCTGCGCGGACGCGCGGTGGCGGTACGGCCGCATGCCAAGAGCCATAAATGCCCGGAGATCGCGTTGCGCCAGATCGCGCGCGGCGCGGTGGGCGTGTGCTGTCAGAAGGTCAGCGAGGCGGAGGCCCTCGTCGACGGAGGTATCACCGACATCCTGATCGCCAACGAGGTGGTCGGTGCCGCCAAACTGCGCCGGCTCGCCGCGCTGGCGAAGCGTGCGCGGGTGGCCGTTTGCGCCGATCACCCGGACAACGTGGCCGGGCTCGAAGTCGCCGCGGGCGAAGCCGGCGTGACGCTCGACGTGCTGGTCGAGATCAACGTCGGTGCTAACCGCTGCGGCATCGCGCCCGGTGAGCCGGCGGCACAACTCGCGCGTGCAATCGCCGATGCGCCGCACCTGCGCTTCGCGGGTCTGCAGGCCTACCAGGGGTCCGCGCAGCATCTGCGCAAGGTGGAAGAGCGGCGCGAGGCGATCCGGGTGGCGGTGGATCGCGTGCAGGCGACGAAGACTGCGCTGGCGAAACGGGGGCTGTCCTGCGAACGCGTGACGGGCGCCGGCACGGGCTCCTACCTGTTCGAGGCGGCAAGCGAGGTCTACACGGAATTGCAGGTGGGTTCGTATATCTTCATGGATGCCGACTACGCCCGCAACGACTGGACCGAAAGCGGTATCCCGCGTTTCGAGCACAGCCTGCACGTCTGGACCACGGTGATGAGCCGTCCCTCGCCGGACATGGCGGTCGTCGATGCGGGCCTCAAGGCCTCCAGCATCGATTCCGGCATGCCGCGCGTGGCCGATCATCCCGGTGTCGAATATGTGCGCGCTTCCGACGAACACGGCGTATTGAAGCTGAACGGCACCGACCTGCCGCTGGGGCAGAAGCTCAAGCTGATCCCGGGGCACTGCGATCCCACGGTCAACTTGTACGACTGGTTCGTGTGTATGCGGGGTGGCCGCGTGGAAGCGCTGTGGCCAATCGCCGCGCGCGGCGCCTTGCAATAGCACCTGGGCTATTTGAGCAGCTCGCGCACGCTGTCCACCGCCGCACCGCCTTCCTTCTTCAGCAGCTCCGACGCGACACCCGCGTTGCGTTCGGCGATGGCGCGCAGCACCTGCTGCTGCAATGGGGCCCAGAGCTGCCGCGCGACTTCCGCGGCGGTTGCACCATTGCTCCGGCGGCCAATGTCGCGTACGACGATCTCGGGCAGCGTTGTCGTCAGCTTATGATCTGTCGCCAGGGTGTTGCGGACCTCGAGCTTGCCGTTCCGGATGGTCACCAGATCGATGATCATTTTCCGGCTGCCTGCGCCTTTTGCGGATCTGTCGCTGCCGAGCATCCGCGTCAGGTTGCTTTCGATGTTGCGGCGGATGATGTCGAAGTTGTTGCCGCCTGGCCCGACGGCATAGGTGATGTCGGGCGATGTGATGGCGACGCGCTTGATCACAATCACCTCCGCCGTCAGCGTGGATGCGTCGAGTTCGAGATCGATATCGGCGATCTTGAATGCCGTCGGCGCGTCGAATCCCCGCGGATTCCCGACCGAAAAGCCGTGCACGGCACCCCGGCCCTGCGCTGGCGCTAGCGTCAAGCGGTCGACCTTCACTGCAACGCCGGTGATGGCGGAGCCGTGCTGTCGGATGGTATCGGCTACCAGCGAGTCGAGCGAGGCAGACAGCCAGAAGCCGCCCGCGGCAAGCAGCAACACGACGAGGCCGCCGCCGATCAGCAGCTTGTGCAACATTTTCATGCCGGCTGTTTGGGCAACGATGCGTCGGGTGGCGGATGCAGCATGCGCCGTACCCAGGGCAGCAGGCAGTAGGCCGGAAAGGCCAGGAAGAAGGTGAACAGGAAGTAGCCCGCGAAGCCCATCTGCTCGGCACCGAAGCCGCCCGCCCAGCCGGCGACCGAGCGGGACAGCGCGAACACCGAGGACAGCAGGGCGTACTCCGTCGCGGCCCGCCGCTTGTTCGTGATCGCCATCAGGAAGGCGAGAAAGGCCGCGGTGCCCAGCCCGCCGGTGAAGGATTCGAGGCCGCTCGCCGCGTAGACGATGGCCCGGTGCGCATCGGTGAGCGACGCGCCGGTCGGATCGTGCGGCACGGCGCCCGCGGCGAAGGCGTAGCCGAGGTTGGAGACGGCTTGCGCGAGGCCCAGCACCCACAGCGCCCGGAAGATGCCGGCGCGGTCCGCGTACCAGCCGCCGGCCAGCCCGCCCGCGATCGACAGACCCAGCCCGAGGTTGACCGACACCAGGCCGATCTCCGTTGCCGTAAACCCGCTGTCCACCCAGAACGGCTTGACCATGAAGCCCATCGCCGCGTCGGCAAGCTTGAAGGTGAGGATGAAGGCGATCACCGGGACGATGCCGGGACGGCGCGCGAGTTCGAGTACCGCGCCGAACAGCGGGCCGCTGGCCGGCGCCTGGTCGTTGGTGGCTGCGGGTTGCGCCACGGACTTCCCGGCCGCGCGTGCGATCGGGGGCACCAGAGCCCACACCAGCGTCGCGCCAACGAGCAGCGTCTGCCAGGTCCAGTCCCAGCGCCGGGAGAAGTGCGTGACGTTGTCGACGAGCCACAGGCAACCGAGGACCAGTCCCAGCACGACCGCAAGCGCCCAGGGATTGCCGGCGACAGTCGCGAGTTCCTGACGCAACGGCAGCGG
>CAZXNF010000075.1:8726-10537 GCA_964641785.1 uncultured Streptomycetaceae bacterium
GGTGTGGGCTCTGGTGCCCCCGATCGCACGCGCGGCGCGGCGGCGCAGGCGCCGGCGCAGACGAGCAGGATGCCGGCCGCCGCAAGATAGGCGCCGTTCCAGCCCACGATGTCGACCAGGATCAGCACGGCGCCGGCGGCCAGCATGCCGACGCGGTAGAAGCCGATGCGGATGCCGTTGGCGAAGCCCAGTTCGTGCTTGTCGAGCAGTTCGATGGTGTAGCCGTCGATCGCGACGTCGTTGGTCGCCGACAGCACAGCGAACACCGCGATGGCCATCCACACCCACGGTGGCAGACCGTGCGCGAGCGCGAAGGCGATCATGATCGCCCCCATGCCCAGGTCGGCGGCCGCCATCCAGCGGCGATGGCCGCGGTAATGGTCGATCGCCGGCGCCCACAGGAACTTGAGGGTCCAGGCGAGCCCCAGCAGCGACAGCACGCCGATCTGGCGCAGTTCCACGCCCTGCTGCCGGAAGTGCACGGGAAAAAGTTCGAAGAACACGCCGAGCGGAAAGCCCTCGGCGAAGTACAGGACGCCGACCCAGAACAGCTTGGAGCGCAGGAGCGGCGTTGCCGGCGCGGGACTACTCAAGGGTGGCGGCCTTCTCGAAGCGGTAGACGGCGAGGCTGCCGCGCAGGTTGGCGAGCCGGGTCACCGGAGTGCGCTGCGCGAGCACGATGCGCTCGAGGATGCGCACGCCGTGCAGGCGGCAGTAGTCCTCGAAGTCGTGCACCGTGCACAGGTGGACGTTCGGCGTGTCCCACCACTGGTAAGGCAGGTTGTCGGAGACCGGCATGTGGCCGCCCAGCGCGATCTGGACGCGGTTGCGCCAGTAGCCGAAGTTGGGAAAGGTCACGATGCCCTCGCGGCCCACGCGCAGCATCTCGCCGACGACGCGGTCGGTGTGCTTCATCGCCTGCAGCGTCTGCGACAGGATCACGTAGTCGAAGGAGCGGTCGGCGAAGCCTTCGAGCCCGCGTTCGAGGTCGCCTTGGATCACGTTGACGCCGTTCTTCACGCACGCCAGCACGCTGGCGTCGTCGATTTCCACGCCGTAGCCGGTCACCTTGCGCCGCGAGGTCAGGTAGGCGAGCAGCGCGCCGTCGCCGCAGCCAAGGTCGAGCACGTGCGCGCCCGGGCGCACCCAGCCGGCGATGGCGTCGAAATCCGCGCGCGTGACCGGATTCCCCAGCGGGCCGCCGCTCATGCCGCGATCCCGTTGAAATAGGCCGCCACCAGCCCGTGATAGCGCGGGTCGTCGAGCAGGAAGGCATCGTGCCCGTGGGGTGCGTCGATCTCCGCATAGGTAACGTCGCGGCGGTTGACCAACAGGGCCTCGACGATTTCGCGCGAGCGCTCCGGCGAGAAGCGCCAATCGGTCGTGAAGGAGACCACCAGGAAGCGCGCCGTGGCGGGCGCCAGCGCGCGCGCGAGGTCGCCGCCCGCGGCGAGCGCCGGGTCGAAATAGTCGAGCGCCTTGGTGATGCGCAGGTAGGTGTTGGCGTCGAAGTAGCCTGCGAACTTGTCAGCTTGGTGGCGCAGGTAGGACTCGATCTGGAATTCCGGCTCGAAGGAATAGGCGAGCGAGCCGGTGCGCAGCTGGCGCCCGAACTTGCCCGCCATCGCGTCGTCGGACAGGTAGGTGACGTGCCCGACCATGCGCGCCACGCGCAGCCCGCGGCCCGGCGTCACGCCGTGCGCATAGTAGTGGCCGCCGTGGAAGTCGGGATCGGTGATGATGGCCTGGCGCGCGATCTCGTTGAAGGCGATGTTCTGCGCCGACAGGTTGGGCGCGGTGGCGATGGCGAC
>CAZXNF010000076.1:0-10533 GCA_964641785.1 uncultured Streptomycetaceae bacterium
ACGATGGAGAGCCCCGGTTCGGGGGAAGAACCTTCGAGTGGGAAGGGCGGCTTGAACAGGTTGCCCTGCCCGAACTGGGTGCCCATGTCCTGCAGGATCTTGAGCACGTCCGGCGTTTCCACCCATTCCGCGATGACCTGCTTGTTCAGGCCGCGTGCCACGTCGTTCAGCGCCCGCACGAAGACCTGGTTGCCGTTGTCGGTGGCGAGACCCTGGATGAAGTTGCCGTCGATCTTGAGGTAGTCGACGTCGAAGCGCTTCAGGTAATAGAAAGAGCTGAAGCCAGCGCCGAAGTCGTCGAGCGCGAAGCGGCAGCCCAGCTCCTTCAGCTGGCGGATGAAGTTCAACGTGACGTCGATCTCGGTCATGGCCGCCGTCTCCGTGATCTCGAAGGCGAGCTGGCTGGGGTCGACCTTGCTGATGGACAGCATGTTGACGAAGCGCTTGACCCAGTGCTGGTCGGAGATCGACACGCGCGACAGGTTGACGAAGTAGCGCAGACGCTTGCCCATCAGGTTGTTGTGGTGCATGAAGACCAGCAGTTTTTCGACCACGCGCATGTCGAATTCCTGGATCAGACCCAGCGACTCCGCCGTTTCCATGAAGGCGGCGGCGGGGATGACCTTGCCGTCGTCGTCCCGCAGGCGCAGCAGCACCTCGTGGTGCACGACGGACTGGTCGGCCAGGCGCACCACCGGCTGCGCGAACAGCATGATGCGGTCGTCATCCAGCGCTTCGCGCAGTTTCTTGGACCAGTGCACGCGCCGGTGCGTATGGCGCAGACTTTCGGAATCGTGGTCGAAGAGGACATGCCGGTTGCGGCCGCGGTCCTTGGCCTGGTAGAGCGCGATGTCCACGTTGGCCAGCAGGGTGCCGAGGTCGCCGCCGTGAAAGGGGTAGAGCGCGATCCCGGCCGAGGCCGACAGGTTGGACACCATGCGCTCGCCGGTGGACTGGAAGCGGTAATGGCGCACGGCGTCGAGCGCCCGGTCGGCCAGGTCGACGGCGGCTTCGCGCAGCGCCTCCGGCAGGTGGATCGCGAACTCGTCGCCGCCAATGCGGTAGAGCTGCGCGGTGCTGCCGCGCACGACTTCACGCAGCACGCTGCCGACGCCCCGGATCAACTGGTCGCCGGCGCGGTGGCCGACGTTGTCGTTGACGTATTTGAAATGGTCGATGTCGAGGAACACGACGGCGCCGACGGCGCCGGAGGCGATGCCATCCTCGATCTGCTTGTCGAGCGCGATGCGGTTCGGCAGGTCCGTCAGCGGGTCGTGCAGCGCGAGGTGCTGGATGCGCTCGCTGGCGATGTGCTGCTCGGTGATATCGCGCGCGGTGCCGCGGATGCCGTTCATGCGCCGGCTCTCGTCGTAGAGGACGCGCGCGTTGATGCCGACCCAGCGGCCTTCGCCCTTGGCGTTGACCAGGTGGGACAGGAAATTCTTGATTTCGCCATGGCGGCGCAGCAGGGAGAAGAAGCGCCGGTTGCTGATATGGGCGTCGCCCGATTCAAAATCGAAGAAGCAGCGGCCGTGCAGTTCCTTGGGCGCGAGCCCGAAGATGTCGTGCGCGGCGTTGTTCAGGTAGGTGAAGCGGCCCTGGGCGTCGGTCGCCCAGATCAGGTCGTGGGAGGTCTCGACGAGGTCACGGTAGCGGTGCTCGCTTTCCAGCAGCAACTGGATGATGCGGTGTTTCTCGGCCAGTGATTTCTTGACGGTCGCCAGTTCCTTGAACTGGCGCTCCGCTTCCGGATTTTCGGCGGCGGCGGCCAGGCGGTCGATCAGTTCGCGCGGGTAGCGGCGGTGTCCGCCGACCGAGCGCTGCGCCACCAGCACGCCCTGCTCGTCCCAGCGCCGCATCTTCTGGATGGGGATGGCGAGTTTTTCGGACGCTTCCTGGATCGAGTAATAGTTCACGTCGGACATGGACGACTCCGTGGTTCGCTGCGGCGGGCGGGACAGGTCAGACTGACCGGACCGACCGAACCGGTAATTGCGTGCGCGTTTATGCTCACGTACCTCATAGCACAGCAAAACACATGCCGGATGCTAGTCCAAGCGACCGGCCGCGCCAAGCGGCGGTGCGACCGGCCGGGACCCCAGCCTCCATTGGCATTGTTTTTTCATGAAATTCCGTTCAGTGCAGGATACCGGCGGCCACCGGTTCGCCCAGTTGGTTCTGGCGTTTGACCAGGCGCTGCATGAGCTTCAGGTCGACCGGGTTCAGGCGCAGCGCGGCGTCCACCCAGATTTCCACCACGTCCAGGAGTTCCTGGAACTCGAGCCGGTGCACGCGGCGCCGGGCCGCGGCGGTGGCCGCGATGCCGTTCTGGCTGCGGCGGCGCTTGCGGATCAGCTCGGCGAGCGCGGCCTCGCCTTCGCCGTCCTCGCACACCACGTCGACCACGCCCATCGCCTGCATCTGCTCGGCGGTGTAGATCTGCCCGCTGGTGATGATGGCTTCCGCGCTCTTCTGACCCACCCGTCGGTCGAGGAAGGAATAGGCGCCCATGCCCGGGAACAGATTGAACAGGATCTCCGGAAAGCCCATGCGCGCGCTTTTCTCCGCGACGATGACATCGGAGGAAAGAGCGCACTCGAAGCCCCCGCCCAGCGCCTCACCCTGCACGAGTGAGACGGTGGTGACCGGCAGACCGTAGCCGCAGTAGTTCGGATGCAGCACGTCGATGCAGGCGCGGCCGTAACGCAGCAGCCCGGCGCGGTCGCGGGCGAAGATCAGTTGGGTAAACAGGTCCAGGTCGCCGCCAAGGTTGAAGACGCCCGGCGCGTCGGAGGCCACCACCACGTATTCGATGGGACCGGACACACCGCCGTGATCGAAGCGGGCGCCGCTTGTGGCCACGAAATTCGTGTAGGCCCGCAGGTCCGCGAGCAGGCGCGGGTTGAAGCAGGGCCGGGGGAGCGGCGTCCAGCGGGAGTAGATCGCGTTCTGATCCGCACGATAGACCGCGCGCAACTGTTCCGAGAACGCGATCTCGGCGCCGTGCTCGCAGGGGGTGGCGGTGGGCAGTTCGGGCGTTTGCAGGATGTCACGTGGCACATCGAAGTTCATGGCGTTTCTCCCTCGAGAAAAAGTCCAACGGGTGTTTTGGTTTTCTGCGGAATCGGCCGTTGCAACGGCCTTGTTCTGATTAGAAATTGAGCGGCAATTCAGAATCAAATCTAACAAACTGATAGATTTGACTTTTTCTGTTTAGAAACAGGACGTAACAGTAGACCGTCACGGTGCCGTCACGAAAATATTGATGCGCCGATGTTGGAAAAAAGTCACACTTTTGACAAACTTGTGGTGGTCGTAGCCAGAGAGGTGTGCTGCAGCGGCGAAAATTCACTGCTACCGTGATATAGAAACTTTATTGAATTCGAGCACATGCGTACTCTTCTTAAACTCATACTTAAGCTTTGGTGGCGGCTGGAGGTCCGTGGCGACGTTTCGGCACTGGGGGCCGGCAAAACGCTGGTCATCGCCGCCCACGGATCGGTGCTGGACGGCATCGTGCTGGGCGCCGTGCTGCCGCCAGAGGCCACCGTAGTGCTGGACGCAGAGGATCTGCGGTCCATGCCCGCGCGCGTCGCGGCGCGGGCTTTCCGGCACGAGACGCTGACCCTGGCCGAGCCATCGGCCGTGAAGCGACTGGTGCGCTTGCTCGAGGCTGGCGGGCCGGTGGCGGTCTTTCCCGAAGGCCGGGTTGAAGCGACGGGTGCCATGATGCGGCTCTACGACTCCGTGGCTGCCGCCGCGGCGCGTACCGGCGTCACGATCGTGCCGGTGACCATCGCGGGGCTCACCTACTCCGCGTTTGGCGGCGCGCCGGGCATGCACCGCCGCCTGCGCCGGCCGCGCGTCACGGTCACGGTGCATGCCCCGGTGTCCCTGCCCGACCGGGCGCTGGTCAGCGCGAAGGCCCGCCGCCGCGAAGCCTCCGATGCGCTGGCCGGGATACTCCACCGGGCGGCCGTCGAAGCCCGTCCGCGCCGCACGCTGTTCGAGGCGCTGGTGGACGCCAGTGAAACCTTCGGCCGCGCGACCCCCATCCTTGAAGACATCAAGGGCAAGGTGCTGACCTACGGCGACTTGCTGCGCGCGGCGCTCGCCCTCGGACGGCTCGGCAGCCGCCTCGCGCCGCCGGGCGAGCCCGTCGGCGTGCTGATGCCGAACGTGGCGGCGACGGTCGGACTCGTGTTCGGCCTCTCGGCCACCGGGCGCACGCCGGCATTGCTCAACTACACCGCCGGACCGCAGGCGATCGCGGGGGCCTGCGCGGCGGCCGGGATCCGGACCGTCATCACCTCGCGCCAGTTCATCGAGGCGGCGCGGCTGTATCCGCTGCTCGACGCGCTGTGCCGCCACCGCATCGTGTTCGTGGAGGATCTGCGCGAGCGCTTCGGCTGGCGCGACAAGCTGTGGCTGGTCACGCGTGCGCGGTTCGCGCCGCGCAGCCTGGTCACCGCGCGCAACCCCGGCGGACCCGCCGTCATTCTCTTCACGTCCGGCTCCGAATCGCAGCCCAAGGGCGTGGTGCTGTCGCACGACGGCATCCTCGCGAACATCGCCCAGATGCACGCCGTGTTCGACTTTTCACCGGCCGACCGCTTTCTGAATGCACTGCCGCTGTTTCACTCCTACGGACTGACCGCCTGCACGCTCATGCCGCTGCTGGCGGGCACGTCCCTGTACCTGTATACGACGCCGTTGCACTACCGGGTGATTCCCCAAGTCGCCTACCGCCGCGACTGCACGGTGCTGTTTGGCACCGGCACCTTCCTCGCCCACTACGGGCGCGAAGCGCATCCCTACGATTTCGCGCGCGTGCGCGTGGTCATTTCCGGCGGCGAGAAACTCAGCCCGGAGGTGGGGCTGTTGTGGCTGCAGAAGTTTGCGGTGCGCATCTATGAAGGCTATGGCACCACCGAGTGCTCGCCGGTGCTCGCCCTCAACACGCCGCTCGCCTACCGGCCGCAGACCACCGGCCGCTTTCTGCCGCACGTCGAATGGCGGCTGGAGCAGGTGGAGGGCATCGATCAGGGCGGCCGGCTGCACGTGCGCGGGCCCAACGTGATGCTCGGATACCTCAGGCTTGAGCAGCCCGGCGTGATCGAGCCGCCGCAGTCGAAGTTTGGCGCCGGCTGGTACGACACCGGTGACGTGGTGAGCGTCGACGACGAGGGTTACGCCATGGTCCTCGGGCGCGTCAAGCGCTTCGCCAAGATCGCGGGCGAAATGGTCGCGCTGGAGATGGTCGAGCGCGTCGCCATACACGCCTCGCCGCAGCATTTGCACGCCGCGACGGTAGAGATGGTGCCGGGGCTCGGCGAGAGCACGGTGTTGTTCACCACGGATCCGCAGTTGAGCCGGGGGTTGCTGCACCGCTCCGCGCGGCTGCTCGGGAGCCAGGATCTGGCGGTCGCGCGGCGTATCGTGCCCGTCGCGGAACTGCCGATGCTCGGCAGCGGGAAGACGGACTATGTGAAGCTGAAGGATCTGGCCGACCGCACCCGTCTTGCGCTGGTCGCCTCCAGCGGTGAAGGCGAGGAGTGAAGCGCAAGCACTGAGATGCGCCGCCCCGCACCGCGCCAGCGGGATCGGCAGACACCGGCAGCGCGCCGGCGGCGGTACCAGCCGGCTCGCTGGTAATCTCGCAGATTCAGCAGCGGGGCGGGCGTGGCGTCATGATCATCGTCCAGATTTCCGACATCCATATCGATCGCGACGATCCGTCCGGCGTGAACGCGGCGCGTCTGGAAGCATGCCTCGCCGAAATCGCGCGGCTGCGGCCCGCGCCGGCAGCCGTGCTGGCGACCGGCGACCTCGCCGAACATGGCGCCGCCGAAGAGTACGCCGTGTTGCGTCGCCTGCTGGGGCGGCTGGAAGTCCCGGTCTACGCCATCCCCGGCAATCACGATGAGCGTGCAGCCTTCATGGCGGCATTTGCGGCGGATGGCTATCTCGATCCGGCATCCGAGTTCGCCCAGTACACGTTCAGGACGCCCGCGCTGCGGGTGATCGCGCTCGACAGCGTGGTGGCCGGGCGGCCGGAGGGGGACCTGTGCGACGCGCGTCTGGACTGGCTGGCGCGGACGCTGGCGGCGGAACCGGACACGCCCACCTTGATCGTGATGCATCACCCGCCGCGCGTCACCGGCATCCGCACCATGGACGCCATGGGCCTGGCCGACGCGGCCGCGGCGCGCCTCGCCAGCATCGTGCGGCGCCACCCCCAGATCGTCCGTATCACTTGCGGGCACGTGCATCGCCCGCTGTTCGTGGCGTGGGGTGGTACCGTGCTGTCGGTCTGCCCCAGCGTGGCCCGCCTCGGGCGGCTCGATCTGGCCCCGGACGCCGATGATGCGGCGAGCCGCGAGGCGCCTGGTTTCCAGGTGCATGCGTGGCACGACGGGGTACTCGTGACGCACACGGTAAGCGCGCCGGCCGCAGGGGCGGAATAATCGGCGCGGCCCGGTGTTAACATGAGAATGCCAATTGCCGCTGCGCCAACCGTCCGCCGTCCTCCTCACTCCTCCCGCACGAAGCTCGATGAGCGCTTCCCGCTACACCACCACCGCCATCGGCCTGCACTGGCTGATGTTCCTGTTGATCGCGTGGGGCTTCAGCATCGGTCTCAGCATGGTCGACCTGCCGTTGTCGCCGACGAAACTCAAATATTTTTCCTGGCACAAGTGGATCGGCGTCACCGTCTTCCTGCTCGCGATCGCACGCATCGCCTGGCGGCTCACGCACCCGGCGCCGCCTTTGCCCGCCACCATGCCGGTGTGGCAGCGCAAAGCCGCGGCGCTCTCGCATCTGCTGATGTATGGGCTGATCGTGGCCGTGCCGCTCTCGGGCTGGCTCTACAGTTCGGCCGCGGGCGTGCCGACCGTCTATTTTGGGCTCGTGCCACTGCCCGACCTGCTCTCGCCGGACAAGGGGCTCGCGGGCCGGCTGAAGTCCGTGCACTATCTGCTGAATACCACGCTCGCGGCGATCGTTCTCCTGCACGGCGTCGCGGCGATCAAGCACCAGTTCGTCGACAAGGACGGCCTGCTCGCGCGCATGTGGCCCGGGCGCGCTCAAAAGGAACCCGCATGAAGCGCTGTATCACCGCATTGCTGATGGCCGCCGCCAGCTTCGGCGTGGCCGGGCAAACGCTCGATCCCGCGAAAAGCGCGATCACAGCCGTTTCCCGCCAGATGAACGTGCCGGTGGAAGGCAAATTCACGAAGTTCACAGGCCAGATCGCCTTCGATCCGTCGAAACCCGATGCGGGCAAGGCGGAGTTCACCATCGATACCGCGAGCTTCAGCATCGGCAATGCCGAGATCGACGACGAGGCCAAGGGCAAAAACTGGTTCGACGTGAAGAATTTCCCGCAGGCGAGGTTCATGTCGACGGCGGTCAAGGCCGCCGGTCCCGGGCGGTTCGAAGTCACCGGGCCGCTGACGATCAAGGGTAAGACCAACACCGTCACCATCCCGTTCACGGTGAAGGCGGACGGCGGTGCCGCCGTCTACGAAGGGGTGTTTCCGATCAAGCGGCTTGCCTTCAACATCGGCGAGGGCGTGTGGAAAGACACCGATACCGTGGCGGACGAGGTGCAGGTGCGTTTCCGTCTCGTGATGACGGGCGGCAAACCCGCGGCGGTACCGGGCAAGAAGCAGTCCCCGTAGTCACTCACCCACAGCCAGGAGACTTATCCATGAAGTTTTTGAGCGTGCTCTTAGCCAGCGCAGCGATCGCGTCACCCGCCTGGGCGCAGGACATCTATGTCAGCGATCCGGCGCATACCATCGTCACTTTCGAAACGGGGCATCTCGGCATCGCCTGGATCAAGGGACGTTTCGGCAAGGTGGAAGCCAAGGCGACGCTCGACCGCGCCGCGAAGAAGGGTTCGGTGGAGGCCGTCGTCGAAACGGCCTCGCTGGATACCGCCCATGCCGCGCGCGACAAGCACGTGCGCAGCGAGGATTATCTCGACGTCGAGAAGTTTCCCACCATGACGTTCAAGTCGACGAATTTCAAGTTTGACGGCGACAATCTCACGGCAATCGACGGCGACCTGACGCTCATGGGCGTGACCAAGCCGGTCACGCTGACGGTCACCTTGTTCCGCTGCATCCAGCACCCGTCGAACAAACGCGACCTCTGCGGGGCGGATGCCCGCACCCAGATCAAGCGTTCGGAATGGGGCCTTAAGCGGGGCGCCACCGGCATCGGCGACGACGTGAAGATCGGCATCGGCATCGAAGCGTTCAAGCAATAGCGCTATCGACACTCAATCCCACGCACCCCCCTTCCGGCGGGTGCGTTTTTTTTCGCCCTGCAGGTGCTTGGTGTCCATCCGTTTTGCTTTGGCGCGGCGGGAGGGCTTTGTGGCGATGCGGCGTTTCGGGACGACCAAGGCCTGCCGGATCAGGTCCGCGAGGCGCTCCAACGCATCCGCCCGGTTCATGGCCTGCGAGCGGTGGCGCTGCGCAGCAATGACGATGCGGCCGTCCGGCGTCGCCCGGCGGCCCGCCAGCGTCAGCAGCCGACGGCGGACGGCATCCGTCAGCGCGGGGGAGTGCGCCGCGTCATAAAACAACTGGACCGCGGACGACACCTTGTTGACGTTCTGCCCGCCCGGGCCGCTGGCACGGACGAAGCGGAATTCGAGTTCGCGCTCGTCGAGTTCGATGCCGGGGGCGATGACGATCATGTCTACCAGTGTACGCGGGTGCTAAAATTCCGGCACATTTTTCGTCGCCACATGCTGACCCGCTCCCAACAACGCGCTGCCTACGCCGCCGGCTTCGCCGTCTGCGCTGCCCTCGTCGGTTACGCGCTCTACCTGCAGCATGGGCAGGGCGAGGAGCCGTGCCCGCTCTGCATCTTCCAGCGCCTGTGTTACATCGGCTTCGGCGCCGTGTGCCTGGTCGCCGCGCTGCATGGCCCCGCGCGCGCGGGCGCCTGGGGCTATGGCGGTTTCCTGCTGGTGTTCGCAGGGACCGGCGCCGCGCTCGCTGGCCGCCAGGTCTGGCTGCAGAGCCTGCCCAAGGACCGTGTGCCCCAATGCGGGCCGCCTCTGGAATACATGCTCGACAGGCTGCCGTTCGCGCAGGTCATCGAGAAGGTGCTCAAGGGTTCCGGGGAGTGCGCGGAAGTCGGCTGGACCTTCCTGGGCCTGTCGATTGCAGGCTGGTCCCTGCTTTGTTTCATGCTGTTTATCGTCGCAACAATCGTGTTCACCCTGCGGGTGCGCCGCGCCTAGCGGCCGTGCTTGCCGCCCGCCGGACCTAGGCCCGAATGTCCGGCACCGTCTGCGCTTCGAGTTGCGAAATCAGGTCTTTCAGGTGGAGCTTGCGCTTCTTCAGGCGCTGCAGCTGCAACTGGTCCTGCCCGGCCTGGAGGGCCAGACGGTTGATGATGTCGTCCAGGTCGCGATGTTCCAGCCGGAGACTCTCGATCTCGCGCTGGAGGGCGGCCAGTTCTTCGTCGGTCAGGGATTTCGCCACACCGAAAGTATAGTCCCGCCGTACAAAAAGACGCCGGGACCGAAGTCACCGGCGCGAGAGGGAGCTGGGTATTCGGAGGGTCCGGGGTCGCCTAGATCTGGGACGCGAGGCTGTAGATCCGGCTCATGAATTCGTCGACGTTGATCAGGCTCAGGTCTTCCGGCAGTTCCGGCGTCTGCGCCTGCGGGGGGATCGCTGCGGCAACCGCCGCGAGTTCAGGGGTCCAGCTGGCATTCATGATGTCGTCTCCGTAGCGGGGCGTGCGCGGCACCGTGGCCGTCACATTCCGGTATTGATCGAGATAGATGACCATTTGTTGCTCCATCGCTGCCTGTCTGCTCCCTATACTGCAGATTGCATGCCATGGCCCGGTCCGACTGCGGAGCGCGTCACACTGTCACATCTATCTCTTTGATTAATAATGGTTTTATTTGTTCACCAGGAGATGGCTTCCCGGTCATGGGGAGCCTGGTGCCCAGAGGTCCCGGGGGTAACCGGTCCAGTCCGCTGACGGCGGCTACAGTCGCCCCGACATTTCGACAGCATGCCGGCGCAGGAGCGTGATGCATGGCGCAGGGCCGTCGCGGGGGCAGGGCGCCGTGGCTTGCTGGCGGGCCGGCGTCCGTCCGCCGAGGGCACTGCCGTGGACAGCCCGGGGCGCCCGCTATAATCGCCGCGCGTTCCAACGACGCTGCCTGCACCTTCGCGACAGGGTTCCCCGATGAAGCTCCTCCGCTGGTCTGCGATTCTTCCCTGGCTGCTGGCATTAACCGCCGTGCTGCCGGTGTCCGCGCAGCAGCCCCCGCGCCTGCAGTTTCCCGAATCGCTCGATGTGCCGTACGTGCCGACCAACCAGCCGGCCGTCGAGGCCATGCTGCGCGTCGCCAATGTCGGTCCCAATGACGTCCTGATCGATCTGGGTTCGGGCGACGGGCGCATCGCGATCACCGCTGCCCGCGTGCACGGCGCACGGGCGCTGGGCGTGGACCTTGACCCACAGCGCCTCAAGGAAGCGGCCGAAAAC
>CAZXNF010000077.1:0-10479 GCA_964641785.1 uncultured Streptomycetaceae bacterium
CCCCCATCCGAGCCCCCCCCTCGGAGGCGGAAGGGGTTTTATCCCCTCCCCCTTGCAGGGGGAGGGCCAGGGTGGGGGTGGCGCGTGTCCGTGAGCGCGACCGTCACACCGTCACGTAATGTTCGATAGGGAAAGAGGAGGGAACATGAGGCGCATGCTTGCGGCAATGATGTTCGCGTGGCTGTCCATGCAGGGGATCACCGTGTTCGCGCAGACGCAGATCACGCGCCCGATCCGCTTCATCGTCCCGTACGTGCCGGGCGGCGGGACGGACACGCTCACGCGCCTGCTCGCCCCTTCCATCAGCGACGCATTCGGCCAGCAGGTGATCGTCGACAACCGTTCCGGCGGCAGTTCCACCATTGGCACGCAGATCGTGGCGCGGGCGAATCCGGACGGCCATACCATCGGCATGATCGACGCGGCTTTCCTGGTGAATCCGAGCCTGATCGGCAAGCTGCCGTACGATACGCCCAAGGACTTCACGCCTGTCGCGCTGGTGGCGACCGCGCCGTTGGTGCTGGTCGTACATCCGGCGGTGAAGGCGAATAGCGTGAAGGAACTGGTCGCGCTGGCGAAAGCGCAGCCGGGCAAGCTGTCCTTCGGCTCGGCGGGCAATGGCACGGCGGTGCACCTCGCGGGTGAGCAGTTGCGGTCCGCCGCCGGCATCGACATCGTCCATATCCCGTACAAGGGTGCGGGCCAGTCCGTGGTGGACGTACTGGGCGGCCAGTTGACGATGGTGTTCATGACGCAGAGCGTCGCCAGGGGGCACCACACCGCCGGCAAGCTGCGTGCGCTCGCCATCACCTCGCCGCGGCGCACCCAGGTGATGCCCGAGGTGGCGACCTTCACCGAAGCCGGCTACCCATCGGTGGACGCGGCGACGATCAACGGCATCGTAGCGCCCGCCGGCACGCCGAAGGATTACGTGCAGCGGTTGAACGGCGTGGTGGTGAAGGCGCTGAAAACGCCCGAGCTGCAGGCGAAGCTTGCGGACCTGGGCTTCGAGATTGCCGGCGGCACGCCCGAGCAGTTTGCCGCCTGGATCAAAACCGAACTCGTGAAGTGGGGCAAGGTGGTCAAGGACTCCGGCGCGAAGGCGGAGCTCTGAGCAGGTGAGCGCGAGTCGCCTCGCCGTCTGGCTCTGCGTGCTGCAATGCGCGGGTGCGCTGGCCGCCCCGGTCACCGTCGATGTCGGCCACAACCTGCAGGAACCCGGCGCCACGAGCGCGCGCGGTCGCGGCGAGTTCGAGTTCAACCGCGACCTCGCGCGGGAAATCGGCGGGGCGCTGACGAAGCGCGGCCACGCCCCGGTGGTGAGCGGAGACGACGGCAACGCCGCGCAGCCCCCCGCGCGGCGCGTCAAGGGCGTGAACACCGCGCTGCTGCTGTCCGTGCATCACGATTCGGTGCAGGAGTTCCTGCTGACGCCCTGGGAGTTCGAAGGCCGCAAGCAGCGTTACAGCGACCGCTTTTCCGGGTTTTCGCTGTTCGTTTCGCGCGACAACCCGCGCGTCGGGGAGAGTCTCAAGTGCGCCTCCGCGATCGGCGCCGCGTTGCGCGGGGCGGGGTTCACGCCCTCGCTGTATCACGCGGACCGGCAGTACGGCGAGAACCGCCCGTTTGCGGACAAGGACAACGGCGTTCATTACTTCGATAATCTGGCGATCGTGCGCCGGTCCCAGGTGCCGGCGGTTTTGTTCGAGGCGGGCGTGATCGTCAACCGCGACGAGGAACTCCGGATGCGCGATCCTGCGGTACGCGCGAAGATCGCCAACGCGGTCGCCGACGGTGTTACTGCTTGCCTCGGCGGCAAGCCGTGAGGCGTGAGGCGAAAGGCGAAAGACCGGGGAGGAGACCCTGTCCATTTTTTTTCCAAGAGGTCAGCATGAAGCTCAGCACATCAATGATTCTGGCCGCGCTGGCGGCCGTTGGCGCCGCCGGACCGGTAGTGGCGCAGTCGTATCCCGACAAGCCGATCCGCATGCTGGTGGGCTTCCCGCCCGGCGGCGCGGCGGACATCCTCGGGCGCTTCGCGGCGCAGACGCTCTCCTCGCGCCTAGGGCAGCAGGTGGTGGTGGACAACCGCGGGGGCGCAGGCGGCGTGATCGCGACCGAGATCGTCGCGCATGCGGCGCCCAACGGTTACACGCTGCTGTTTACGTCCATCCCCCACGTTATCAATCCGCACCTTTACAAGAAGGTGGATTACGACGCCTTCAAGGACTTCACGCCCGTCGTGCAGTTCGTGGCGGTGCCGCTCATGATGGCAACCACCGTGAGTTTCCCGGCGAAGTCGGTCAAGGAGCTGATCGCCGTGGCGAAAGCCAAGCCGGGACAAATCAACTACGCCTCGGGCGGCAACGGCGCTTCCAGCCACCTGGCGATGGAGCTGTTCAAGAGCATGAGCGGTACGCAGATGAACCACATCCCGTACAAGGGCACCGGCCCGCTGATCACGGACCTGATCTCCGGGCAGGTCAGCGTCACCATCGCCAGCGCCGTGCCATTGCTGCCGCAGGTGCAGGCCGGCAAACTGCGCGGGCTTGCCGTTACCGGTGCGAAGCGGGCCGGGGCCTTGCCCGACATGCCGACGATCGCCGAGTCCGGCGTGCCGGGCTACGAGGTGACCAACTGGTTCGGCGTGCTGGCGCCCACGGGTATTCCCAGGGCCATCGTGATGCGCCTCAACGCCGAACTCAACAGCGGGCTCGCCACGCCGGAACTGCGAGAGCAGCTGCGCGCGCAGACGGCGGACGCCGCGGGCGGCACGCCCGAGGCCTTCGCGGCAATCATCAAGGCGGACTTCGCGAAGTGGGGCAAGGTCGTGCGTGACATCAACCTGAAGCTGGATTGAGGAGTGGCGATGCGGAACAGGACACAGCAGGGGAAGTGCTTTGCGCTGGTGCTCGCGGCCGGCGCGTTCGCCGGCGGGCCGGCCGCGGCCCAGGGGTTTCCGGCCAAGCCGGTGCGCATCATCGTGCCGTTCTCCGCCGGGAGCGGCAGCGATCTCTTCGCCCGCACGCTGGGGCCCAAGTTCACCGAGACCTGGGGCCAGCAGGTCGTGGTGGACAACCGCGAGGGCGCCGGCGGCGTCATCGGCGCGCAGGTCGTGGCAAAGGCACCGGCGGACGGCTACACGCTGCTGGTCGCCGCGACGTCATGGGCGGTCGCGCCCAGTCTTTACGGCAAGCCGCCGTACGACCCGCAGCGCGACTTCGCCCTCATCGGCCGCATCGGCTTCGTGCCGAGCGTCCTGGTGGTGCATCCCACGCTGCCGGTCAACGATGTGAAAGACCTCATCCGGCTCGCCAGGGCGAAACCCGGCAAGCTCGACTATTCGTCCTCCGGCAAAGGCGCGCCGAGCCACCTGTTCGTGGAGTATTTCAAGGCGGTGGCGAAAGTCGACATCGTCGAGATCCCGTACAAGATCACCGCGCAGGCGCTGACTGACGTGATCGGCGGGCAGGTGATGATGAACCTGCCGATCCTCTCGGCCGGCCTGCCGCATGTGCGCGGCGGGCGACTGAAGGCGCTGGCCGTGACCAGCAGCAAGCGCGCGGCTGCGGCGCCCGAGATCCCGACGCTGGCCGAATCGGGCGGGCTGCCCGGCTTCGAAGCGGCGCAGTGGCAGGGGCTCGTCGCGCCCGCCGGCACCCCTGCAGAGATCGTGATGCGCATCAACGCGGAACTGAACCGGGCATTGCAGTTGCCGGACGTGCGCGAGCGCTTTGGCGGCCTCGGGGTGGAGATCGCACCGGTCACGCCCGACCAGTTCGCCGCCGAGGTGCGCGCCGACACCGCCAAGTGGGCGCAGCTCATCAAGACGCTCGGCATCCGGCTGGATTAGCGTCTCCGTGTCTATGCTTCCCGACCCGCGCCCGCGCGGCGCCGGCGTGCACCCGTGGCACGCGCTGGCCGACGGCGCCCTCGCCGCCGCCATTGCCGCCGCTTTTGCGCGTAACGACGCCGCCGACCTCGCCGCTGCGCTGGCCGATGCGCCGTCCACTGCCGCGTATCGCCGCGTGTGGAACAGTGCCGCCACCGTAGCGGAGCGCATGGACCCTGTAGCGGACGCTGCCGTCGTCACCCGTTATTTCGCGATGCCGCTGGTGCTGGTGGCCGGGAGCCGTGGACCGGCGTCCGTGGGCGGCGTGCTACCCGACGTGGCGGCCGTATGCACGCTGCTGGAAGAGAAGGGCGCGGTCGGTCCAACCCGCAACTTCGGACTGTCGAACGCGTTGGTGGCGCCGGAGGCACTCGCCGCGGTTAGCCCGCTGGCCGTATACCGGGCACTGCGCGCCGTGGCCTCGCTGCCGGAGTTCGCGCCTGCGCCCATCGTGCTGGCGCCGCGCAGCGAGGTCGCGCACCTGCGCTTCCTGGTCGGCGCCGGGATCGCACCGGCGGATGCCCCCTCGTTCGTGGAGACCGCGGCCAACATCGGCGCGTGGGGCATGCCGCTCGCGCAGTTGCTGGGCAAGCAGCTCGCCCAGCCCGGCGTGGAACTGCTGGCGCTGCCGCGCCCGCCGCTGCCCTTGCTGGCGGCAGTGCATGCAGGGCAGGGCGTGCAGATCGAAGCGGCCTTCAACCTGTTCGTCGCCAACGAGCTGCGCCGCTTCCGTCTCGCGGTCGGCGATCCGGCCGTGGTGATCTCCGCGCACCAGGTCGGGACGGGCGGCGCGGAGCTGCGGATCACCCTCTCGACGCCCTTCGACGAATCCTTGACGGCCGGCTTCCGCTGGCCGCTGGACCCGCGCGACGACCTGCCCGGGATCGTGGCGGCCATCGAGGCGCTGTTCGCAGAATGCCGCGTGCACGGCATCGAGGCCGTGCCGCGGGTGCTGCCAGACCTCAACGCGCAGGGGGTGCCCCTTTTCCCCCGCGCCGGGGCAGCGGGGGAAATACGGGATTAGAGATTGGGGATTTGGGATTGGAGATCGCTCAACCGGGCGCGAGGCGGACACGCGGGATCGGTTTCGAATCCCTAATCCCTAATCCCAAATCTCCAATCCCGAAAACTACAGCATCCCCTTCTTCCGCAAGTACAGGATCGGCCCGACCGCGACGCAGACCATCAGGATCAGCGCCATCGGGTAGCCCAGCAGCCATTGCAATTCCGGCATGTGCTCGAAGTTCATGCCGTAGATGCTGGCGATCAGCGTCGGCGGCATCAACACCACGGACAGCACGGTGAAGATGTTGAGCCGCCGTGCCTGTGCGATGTTGGAGGAGCCGATCGCAGCGTCCATCAGGAACTTGGTGCGGTCGATCAGGAAGCTCGCGTAGCCGACGATGGAATCGATGTCGAGCATGATTTCGTTCAGGTCCGCCACGTGCGAGGCGGCTTCCGGGGTCTTGAGCAGGATCGCGTAACCGCGGCGGTTTTCCAGCAGCCCCAGGCGCGCCTTGCTGTTGATGTCCTCTATTTTCGCCAGCGCGTTGAAGATGCCGCGCACCGTACGGTCGTTGGCGCGGAACACGGAAGCCGACAGGATCTCCAGTTCGCCCTGCAACTTCTCGAAGAGGTCCGCCATGCTCTCCGTGCGGGCGCCGATCATGCCGACGAGGATGGCGGCTGGTGTACTGCACAGCGTGCCGTCGCGCTGGGCCTTGGTGACGAAGGTGCGGAATTCCGGCAGCTCGTCGGTGCGCAGCGTGAACAGGCGGTTCTGGTGGAGGGAGAAGGCCACGTTGACGTTGCGCGCGAACTGCTCCCCGGTCAGCAGGAAGTACAGGTGCATGTGCAGCCCCTGCTCGTCGCGGTAGAACCGGGCGCTCGCCTCGATCTCGCCCAGTTCCTCGGCGAACAGGAGCTCCTGCCCGTAGAGTTCGCGGATCCACTGGCGTTCCTGCTCGGTGGGATTCACGGCATCGAGCCAGATCATTTCCGGCGTCAGGTCCGCGCGCAGGTTGACGAGGGATTTTTCGAGCGTGTTGTTCCTGACGGTGTAACCGATCAGCATGGGCATCTCCGGGCGCGCGGCGGTGCGCGCAACTGGCAGGGATTTTAACGCCGGGCCGTCACACTCCGGTGTCATAATCGTGCCGCCATGCCTGCGATGACCCCGCTCCGAGGCCTTGCTGCTTGCCTGCTCGCCACCGTGAGCGCGCCGCTGTGGGCCGCGCGCCCGATGGTTACGGACGATGCCCGCATCGTCGATCCCGGAGCCTGCCAGCTGGAGACCTGGACGCGCTTCAACCGCAACGACAACGAGTACTGGGCGCTGCCGGGCTGCAACTTCACCGGCAACCTAGAGCTCACGGTCGGCGGCGCCAACCTCGTCACCGACGACCCGTACTTCAGCGGGCGCTCGACCACCATCCAGATCCAGGGCAAGACGCTGTTCAAGCCGCTGGAGACCAACGGCTATGGCATCGGGCTGGCGGTGGGCGGCGTCATCCGGTCCCAGGGGCTGTCCCAGCAGGTGCCGTCGTACTACTTCTACGTGCCGGTGTCGAAGTCCTTCATGGACGACCGGCTGGTGGTGCATGTCAACCTGGGCGCGCAGCGCCTGTCGCGCCCGCCCTACGGGGCGCAGGAAGTGTTCAATCTCGGCGGCCAGGTCGTGCGCCCGCAGCCGGGCTACGGCCTGACCTGGGGCGTGGGCGGCGAATTCGCCCTCAACAGCCGCCTCTATGCGATCGCCGAGACCTTCGGCGACAACCACCAGCAGCCCTACGTGCAGGCCGGGCTGCGGCTGTGGCTCGTGCCCAACCGCGTGCAGATCGACACCACCATCGGCGCGCAGTCCGGCGACTGGGGTGGGAGCCGCTGGATCTCCATCGGCCTCCGGCTGCTGTCGCCGCCGTTCCTCAAGTAGGGCGTGCTATGTTCGTGCGGTGACCCCGCCGAAGAAACGCAAAGCCCGCAAGTCCGCGCCCGCCGCGCCCGCCGCTCCCGTCTACGCCGGCCTTACGCCCGACGTGGTGCTCGACGCCGTGGAATCGGCCGGCTACCGCTGCGACGGCCGCCAGTCGGCGCTGAACAGCTACGAGAACCGCGTGTTCCAGGTCTGGCTGGAGGACGACCGCGCGCTGGTCGCGAAGTTCTACCGGCCCGCGCGCTGGTCCGATGCCGCGATCGACGAGGAGCATGCCTTCGCCGCGGAACTGGCCGCGCGCGAGATCCCCGTGGTGGCTCCACTCGCCGACACTGCAGGCCACACGTTGCACACGCACGCGGGGTTCCGCTTCGCCGTGTACCCCAAAAAACCCGGCCGCACCCCGGAGCTGGAACACGAGGACGTCCTGCAATGGCTGGGCCGCTTTCTGGGCCGCATCCACGTCGTCGGCCGCCAGCGCGACTTCAAGGAACGTCCGTCGCTCGATCCGGACACCTTCGGCTACGACTCGCTGGATTACCTGTTGGACGAAGGCAAGCTGCCACCGGCCCTGCACGAGGCCTACGCGGCCATCGGCGACCAGGTGCTGGTCGCCGTCGGGCAACGCTTCGAGGCGGCGGGGGAGCTGGACTGGATCCGCACCCACGGCGACTGCCATGCCGGCAACCTGCTGTGGACGGAAGGCGGCCCGCACTTCGTGGACCTCGATGACTGCCGCATGGCGCCGGCGGTGCAGGACCTGTGGATGCTGCTGCCGGGTGACCGCCCGAACGCCACCCGCGCGTTGACCGCGGTGCTGCGCGGCTACCGCGAATTCGCCGAGTTCGAAACGCGCGAACTGCTGCTCATCGAGCCGCTGCGCGCGCTGCGTATGCTGCATTACTCGGCGTGGCTCGCGCGCCGCTGGGACGACCCGGCGTTTCCCGCGGCCTTTCCGTGGTTCGGCACCGAGCGCTACTGGCAGGACCAGATCCTGGCCTTGCGCGAACAACTCGCGGCGCTCGCCGAGCCGCCGCTTGAAGCGGCATGGTGAAGCGCGTGTGGGGCTGGCTAGGCGCGGCCGCGGTGGGCTACCTGATCGTCGTCGCGCTGGTCTGGGGCTTCCAGGAAAAGCTGGTGTTCTTTCCCGACGTCGGCCGCGAGGGAGGCATCACACCGAAGGCGCTCGGGCTCGCCTTTGATGAGGTGCAGATTTCCACCGAGGACGGCGCCACGCTGGCGGCGTGGTGGGTGCCGCGGGAAGATGCGCGCGCCACGATCCTGCTGTTTCATGGCAACGCCGGCAGCATCGCGAGCCGCACCCCGTACGCCGAGATGTTCCACCGGCTGGGCTACGCCACGCTGCTGGTGGATTACCGCGGCTACGGCAAGAGTACCGGCACACCCTCGGAAGCGGGGACCTACCGGGACGCCGAAGCCGCGTGGCGCTGGCTGACGGAAACACGCAAGCTCAAACCGGAGCGCATCGTGGTGATGGGGGAGTCACTTGGCGGCGGCGTGGCCACCTGGCTCGCGGCAAGGCACCGGCCCGGTGCGCTGATCCTCGCTTCGGCTTTCACCTCGGTAGCGGACGTCGGCGCGGAGGCATACTGGTTCCTGCCGGTGCGCCTGATCAGCCGGATCGGCTACGACAGCCTGTCACGCATGCCCGAGATCGACTGCCCCGTGTTGGTGGCGCACAGCCCCGAGGACGAGATCATCCCGGTGAGCCACGGCCAGGCGCTGTTCCTCGCGGCGCCCGATCCCAAGCTCTTCGTGAAGCTCGCCGGTGGCCACAACGACGGCTTCCTTTATATGCGCCCGGACTGGGTGGAGGCGGTGGGGGCGTTCCTGCAGATCGCGCTCGCGCCCGGGCCGGCTGGGAGCTGAAAAAAGCATTTCCCCGCCTTGGCAAGGAGGGGTGGCCCGCAGGGTTGGGGTGGTTGAGCGCAGGCCACCCCCTTCACCACCCCGTCGCGACGCGACACCCCTCCTGGATCAGGAGGGGAAGTGGTTGATCAGTCGAGCGGCTGCGTCTGCGGCGTGAGGCGGAAGGCGGCGCGGTCGTAGCCCAGCGCCACTGCCCGATTGAGGATGCTGTCCAGCGTGGCCTTGTCCAGCGTAGGCGTGCGCGAGAGGATCCAGCCGTACTCGCGGTCCGGCTCGCCGATCAGCACCCAGCGGTACTGCGGGTCGAGCGCAAGGACCCAGTAGTTGCCGTAGAAAGGGCGGAAGAAGCTCACCCGCAGCTTGGCGTTGTTGCTGCCGTCCACAGCTTTGGCGATGCCATTGGCGTCCGTAATCGTGCCGTCGGCCTGGCGGCAGCGGTTCCACACGCGCACGACGTCGCCGTCCACGCGGTAGCGCGCCTGCGTGTCCGCCACGCACACGGCCTGGAAGCGGTTGGGGATCAGCGCGATCTCGTACCACGCGCCCATGTAGCGCGTCAGGTCCACCGTCGGCACCGTCGGCAGCGGTGCCGCGGGTTTTCCGGCGCAGCCGGCGAGAACGAGGAGAAGGGTGGCGAATGCGGTTGCGGTCTTGCCGAGGGAAGGGTGCATCAGGCGTCCGGGTTGTTGATGACGTAGCGCAGGAAGCCGCTGTGCGGCGTGTACTTGTCGTAGAGCCCGCGCGCCCGGTAGTTGCTCTCTTTGGTGTTCCAGTAGAGCCGCGACCAACCCTGGCGCTTCATCTCCGCGACCAGCCAGTCGATCAGTTGCTGGCCGACGCCGCCCGCGCGCAGGCCGGGCTCCACATACAGGTCCTGCAGGTAGCAGACCGGCGTCAGGGTCGAGGTGTTGTCGTGCGGCAGGTAGTTTGAGATGCCGATCACATGGCCGTCCTGCTCGGCCGCGATGGCCTGCACCGGCGAGGCGGGGTCCATGATGCGCGCCCACAGGTGGCGCGTGATCGCCTCGTCCGGTTCGCGCTCGTAGAAACGGCAATAGCCGTCCCACAGCACGCGCCAGCGGGGTTCGTCGCGGGGTTCTATTTTGCGGATAATGGATTTCATGTGGAGGTGGTTTCCAACGATGCTGTTCTTGTGATCGGCTACGGGAAAGCGCCTATTGCCAAAAGAATTCCATGCTGCGGTCTACTACTGTTCGCGTTTGCTGAATCTCCGCCTGAGGGTGAGCCACGACCAGTCAAACACCAGAACACTCGCCACCGACCACAATGCAGCCCATAACAGAGGGCCGCCAATCGCATAGACGGCATTAAGCGCGCGGCAAAGAATCCGACCTTTGCCGCGGGAACATTCTTGCGGGACATGAATGATACTGCCTGTTATCACGTCTACTGCGTAAACGAAACCCAAGATCGAAAGGCCTATTCCCAGATAGGGCAGTGCTGGCGCAAGCTTTCCCCAGTTTCGTACCCAAAGGGCGCCCACCATACATAAAAAATAACGCGGCGATTATCCAAACCTCAAGGTGAAAAGGCCCGCCAATTTCCGTGATGGTGATAACGCAAACAAGGAGCAAAAGAATTGCAGAGCAGGATTTTTACAGCGACCCACATTTCAAACGCCACTCCACTCGCGTTGACAATGGATTCCCGCCTTCGCGGGAATGACGAATCCCTCTGCGTTCTCTGCGTCTTCGTGGCTAATTTCGATCTGTTTTCTTGGCGCCCTTGGCGTACCCCTCAAGGG